>NZ_JBQXEZ010000031.1:0-18318 GCF_052618305.1 Desulforudis sp. DRI-14
TAACCGTTTTTCATTGTCTGTGGTGCTGCATTTTGCAGCGTGAGGGTCTAACAGCTATATAATGGCTGTCTTGTGCCGGGCGGCATGGCAGTTGAGATTGACCGCTACCGGCAGAGACGCGATATGCGTGGCGAAAACCTCGACGTGCACGGCCAGGGCGGTTACCGATCCGCCCAACCCCATAGGGCCGATGCCCAGAGCGTTTATCTCCCGCAGAAGCTCGGACTCCAGCGCGGCTACCTGCGGGTCGGGATTCGGGGTTCCGATAGGGCGCAGCAGGGCCTCCTTGGCCATGAGGGCGGCCTTTTCCATGGTCCCCCCGATGCCGACGCCGACAGTGAGGGGCGGGCAGGCGTTGGGTCCGGCTGCCGAAACGGTTTCCAGGATGAACTTTTTGGCGCCCTCGATACCGTCGGCGGGTTTCAGCATCTTCAGGGCGCTCATATTTTCACTGCCGGCTCCCTTGGGCACAACAGAGATCTTCAGCTTGTTTCCGGGAACGACCTTGAAGTGGATGACAGGAGGCGTGTTATCCCCGGTATTGATGCGCCGGAGCGGGTCGTTGACCACCGATTTGCGCAGGTACCCCTCAGTGTAGCCCCGGCGGACGCCTTCGGTAATGGCTTCGGCCAAGCTGCCGCCAGTCACGGCGACGTCCTGGCCGAGCTCGACGAAGACGACGACGATGCCGGTATCCTGGCACATCGGGATGCGTTCCTGTTCGGCGACGGCGGCGTTCTGCAGGATAATGCCGAGGATGTCCTTGCCGACCAAAGACGCCTCAATAGCGCGGGCGTCCTCCAGGGCGGCCTTGACGTCGGCCTCCAGTTCCAAGCAGGCCTCCTCGCAGAGGCGGGCGATAATGTCGGTAACAACCAGGCAGTCGACGGTGCGCAAGATATTTCCTCCCCCGATACTGAGACGAAAGCGGTTAAGACATCAAGGTCCGCGGGATCCACAGGGACAGAGTCGGCCAGTAGACCAGCAGGACAAGAAATGAGATCATGATAATGATGAACGGAAGCACGCCCTTGACCACTTCCTCCAGCTTGGATTTGGCCATTGAAGCCACGACGAAGAGGTTGAGGCCGACAGGCGGGGTGATCATGGCCAGTTCCATGTTAACCGTCATGATAACGCCGAAGTGAATCAAATCAATGCCGAGGTGCTGGATCATCGGAAGCAGGATGGGCATGGTGATCAACGTGATCGATACGGCTTCCAGGAAGGTGCCCATCACGAAGAACATCAGGTTGCAGGCGAACAGGAACATATACTTGTTGAGGTTGTTCTCCGCGATCCAGTTGGCGACCGCGCCGGGAATTTGGTTGTAAGTAAGGTAGAGCGAAAAGACCATCGCGGCGGCGATGACCAGAAAGATCATGGATGAGATGTTGATGGATTCGCGGAAAATCACCCGTATATCCTTGAGGGACATCTCTTTGTACAAGAAGGCGGAAACGAGAACGGCATAGAGCAGCGACAGCACCGCGGCTTCGGTGGGCGTCACCACACCCATATAAATTGTGCCGAGAATGAATACCGGGAGAAAGAATCCGGGTACAGCCTTTAAGGTGTGCTTCCAGCGCTCTCCCCACGTCGCCTTTGGGGCGCGCCCGTAGTTTTTTATCAATGCCAGGGCGATCGCCGAGATAATCAGTATTGAAGCCAGACACAAGCCGGGGATGAGACCGCCCATGAAAAGCTTGCCGATCGACTCCTCCACCGTTACGCCGTAAACGACCATCGTTACGCTGGGCGGGATCAGGATGCCGAGGGTGCCGGAAGCGGCAATCAAGCCCATGGCGTAACGTTTTGGATAACCGCCCTGGAGGAGGGCCGGCAGCATAATCGCACCGATGGCGGCTGCGGTCGCCGGGCTGGAGCCGGAGATGGCCGCAAAGATGGCGCAGGACATGATCGTTACCACGGCAAGGCCGCCGGGAAGGTGCCCGAACCATGACCGCAGGGCGTAAATCAAGTATTTGGCGATACCGCCCTTGGACATTACGACGCCGGCAAAAACGAAGGCCGGGATGGCCATCAGCGTCTCCACCATCAGCGAGGCGTACATCCTCTGGACGATCATGAAGAGGGTATAATCGCCCATAAAATACATGATGGTGATCGCTGCAACCGCCAGCGCTACGGCAATCGGAACGTTGAGGAGGAAGAGGAAAACAAAGAGACTAAATAGGGCTAATGTTTCCAAGGTCGTCCTCCTCCTTTTCCTTTTGCAGTCTGAACCATTCACGGCCGCCGTGCGCAAGCAGGATCCAGAGCTTTTCGATGAACCGAACGGTAAACATGACGCCGGCGATGGGCAGGCACAGGGCCGGGATCCACTCCGGGGTCTGCGTGTTGATAGAGCGCTGGCCCATCACGTAATAGAACTTAACCAGTTGGACTCCATAAACGGCGAAAAGCATCGCGAAAAGCATGCCGAGGGTCATGGCAAAGACGCTGACCCAGCGTTTAGCTTTGAGCGGTAAAAAGTTGTAGAGCATATCCACCTTGATGTGGTGGTCGTTGCGGAGGGCGACGGCGATGCCGATTAACGTCCCCCACACCACGAGGTAGAGCGAGTACTCGTCAATCCAGGCCTTGGGGCGCCACATCGGGTTGTAGCGCAGGACGACGTTTACGAGGATGAGCATCAGCCCCGTGAAGAGCAGTCCCCCGGCCAGGTAATCCTCAAAGGCGGCGTAGAACTTCTTAAACTTCTGCATCTTGCGCCTCCATCCTCTAACAGTCAGAAGTTGGGGGGCGGGAAAGGGCCCGCCCCCCCAAGCATCTGGCACCTGGAAAACCTGAACCTATTTCGCGGCTTTTGCGGAGTCGATGTACTCCTTGCCGATAATCGGGACGTACTTGTCGTATACCGGCTTCAAAGCGGCCTCGAACTTGGCCTTGTCTTCGGCGGTGAGTTCGTAGACGTCGAGCTTGCCGCTGTTCTTTAAGTTTTCATAGCTTTCGGCGTTGAGCTTGTCGGCAAGCTGGGTGGCGAACTCGGTAGCTTCGGCCATGGCCTCTTCAATGATCTTCTTCTGCTCGTCGGTCAGGCCGTTCCAGAAGGTGGTGTTGGTGAGGACGACGTAGTCAAGACGGCCGTGGGCCGAAACGGTCAGGTACTTCTGGACTTCCGCATACTTCTGGGTGTCGATGTTGTTGAAGGTGTTCTCCGTGCCGTCGACGGTGCCGTTCTGCAGCGCCTGGTAGCACTCGGAGAACGGGATGGGCTGGGCCGAGGCGCCGAGGGCCTCGAACTGGTCGACCAGCAGGCCGCCGCTCTGCACGCGGAACTTCAGGTTGGCGAAATCAGCCGGGGTCTTCAACGGGTGCTTGCCGTTGATGAAGTGCTTGGCGCCGTTGGGCCACCAGGCCAGACCCAGCATGCCCTTGTCTTCGAGGCTGTGGAGCAGCTTCTGGCCGTACTCGCTCTTGAACCAGTTATAAGCGGCCTGGTCGCTGGCAAAGAGGAACGGCATGTCAATAATCTGGAAGGACGGGTTGTACTTGACCAGTTTTGTTACCGAAGGGGCGATAATCTGGACGTTGTTGGTCAGCAGGGCCTCGAGTTCTTCCTTGTCGCCGTAAAGGGACGACGACGGGAAAACCTGGACCTCCATTGTGCCGTTGGACTTGGCTTCAACCAGTTCCTTGAATTTCAAAGCGGCCTGGCCTTTCGGGGTCTTGTCGGCCACCACGTGCGAAAACTTGATGACGACTTTCTTGTCCTTGTCGGCTTTATCGGCGGTGCCGGGCTGATCCTTGTCTCCCCCGCCGCAGCCGGTGACGACAAAGGCAAAGACGGCCAGGAGCATCAAAGCCATTATAATTGTCCACGTACGCCTTTTCATAACGAACCTCCCAAATTAAATCTTTTAAATCTTCTATTTATGGAGCCTGAGGGCTACGCGTGAGCGTTCAGTCACCTCCCCCGGCAGCGTTGCGGGCTGCCTCGATTAATGTAGCGCTGACCTCCCGTTTGAACTTCTGGCTGACCGGAGCCAGCGCGTCTTTCCACTCCTGTTTTTCGGCCGCCGCCTGGCGATGTATGGCGATATGCTCCTCGTTCTCCAGGTAAGCCATCATCCGGCGCTCGATAGCGACTGCCTGTTCCCTTTCCCACACGGTAACCTCGGCCAGCGTCGCCTCCAGCACGCTCCTTACGTCGGGCGGAAGGCCATCCCAGAAATCTTTGTTGGCCAGAACGACGTAACCCAGGAAGCCGTGGTCGGAAATCGTCAGGTAAGGCTGCACCTCGTACAGTTTCATGGAAACAATGTTGGAAAACGTGTTTTCCTGGCCATCAACCCTGTGGGCCTCCAGGGCGGAATAGACTTCGCTGAAAGGAAGCGGGACGGCGTCGGCGCCCAGTGCCCGAAACTGCGCCTCCAGGACAGGGCTGTTGATCATTACGCGGAAACGGAGCCCTTCGAAATCGGACGGGTGAACCAGCGGCCGGGTGTTGTTCGTCATTTGTTTGAACCCGCTGTCCCAGAAAGCCAGGGGTTGCAAACCTTGGGCGGTGAAACTTCCGAAAAGTTCAGCCCGCGCCGGGCCGTCGACGAAACGGTGCACGGCCTCAACCGACGGGAACAGGTACGGTATGTCCAGAACCTGCCACTGAGGCGCCAGCCCTACGATCTTTGACGTCGCGGGCGCTATCAGCTGGACCTGGTTCTCGCGCAGGGCCTCCAGCTCTTCTCCGTCTTTGAAGAGCATTGAGTTGGCAAAGACCTGAACCTCGACCCGGCCTTTGGTCCGCTCGCGAACCAACTGGGCAAAACGCCGGGCGGCAAGTCCTTTCGGGCTGTCTTCGGCCGTAACGTGGGAGAACTTGATCACGATGGGCTGCTCGGGGCTGACCTGCTCATTGTCGACAACGCGTTGCCCACACCCCGTAAAAACAACAAAGGCGACCAGCGCCAGTGCAAGTAGGATGATTCTTTGCACGAATAAGTTCTCCTTATTCCCCGAACGGCCTGTTAAAGTTAGCGCATTTAGGAATTACGCCAACACTTTTAGAAAATTCTAAATACAAACCACAATGGGTTCAATCTTTAGGTAATTATGTTTATTTTAATCTTTATGGTCACGAATGCGGTATCTATTCACCGGTCTGCCGACCGAACCGTATTGTAACTCCAGGGCCACTTTGCCGTTGCGCTCCAGGTATTCGAGGTAGCGGCGCGCGGTGACCCGGGCCAGCCCTACTCCAGCGGCCACCTCGTCGGCCGAGAGGCTCCTTCCCTGCTGGACGAGGTAGACGTAGATCTGCCTCAAGGTCAGCTCGTGAAGCCCCTTGGGCAGCCTGCTAGGGTGGTGTTCGGCGGTCTGGCCCCGCGTTAATTTATCGATCGCGTCCTGGTCAAGGGAACTGCAATGGTCCAGGCTCTCCCGCAGGTTCACGTACAAATCAAGCGCGGACTTGAGGCGCGTGAGCTTGAACGGTTTGACGATGTAATCGATGGCGCCGTAACGGAAGACGTCCTGAATGGTCATAACGTCCTGAGCGGCGGTGATCAGGATGACATCCGTCGGCAGCTGGCGCTTGCGGATCTCGTGGAGGACGCTCACCCCGTCGATGTCGGGCAGGTAAACGTCCAGAAGCGTCAGCGCGGGACGCAGGTTTTCAATCAATGCGAGTGCTTCGCCGCCGGTCGAGACCACGCCGACTACTTCGTAGCCGGTTATCGATTCCACGAAGTTGCGGTTAACTTCGGCTACCATCGGATCGTCTTCAACAATCAACGTGCTGATGGTCATGCTTCGCCTCACCATTCTTAATAGTAACTACGAACTGAGCCCCTCCCAGCGGCGACTTTGCAATTTCTATCGTCCCGCCGGCGAGATCGACGCAGTTTCTGACCAGGGAAAGTCCCAGGCCGCTGTTCGGGGGCAGTTTGGTCGTAAATCCCGGCTGGAAGACCGTTTCCTTAAGGACGTCGGGCAGGCCGGGGCCAGAGTCTCCAACGACCAGTCTTATCCCGGCGCCCTCGGTGAACAGGCCCAGGTAGACCTTCCTTTGCGAAGGCTCAAGCCCCTTAACCGCCTCGAAGGCGTTCTCCAGCAAGTTCCCGATGATGATCACCATCGCGCTTGAGTCAATGGTCCGAGGCAAATAAGCGAGCTTGCTGTTGCGGTCGATCTCGAAGTCGATCTTAAGCTCCTTAGCCCTGCTGTGTTTCCCCATCAACAGGCCGGCGATCCCGTAGTCCTTGATCCTCCGCGAGAGAAATTGCGTCAGTTCCTGCTGCTCGGCCGTAACAGCAAAGATAAAGTCGACGGCTTCCTGGTGCCTGTTCAACTGGATCAGCCCGGCAATGGTATGGAGCTTGTTCAGGTACTCGTGATTCTGGACCCTGAGCGCCTCGATAAACCTTTTGACACCGGTCAGTTCCTCAGCCAGACGCTGGACCTCGGATTTGTCCCTGAACGTGGCCACCGCGCCGACCGTCTGTCCGCCGACGCGTACCGGGATGCGGTTGGTGACGATGGTGACGCCGTTGATGATCATTTCCTGGTTGTATTCGGGCTCGCCGCTGGCGAGGACGCGCAGCAGGCCGGTGTTGGGGATGATCTCCTGGACCGGTTTCCCTATTGCGTCGGTAACCCCGGTGATGCGGTAAGCGGCCCTGTTCATCAGCGTAATGCGGGCGTATCTATCGATGTGGATGATGCCCTCGCTGATCGATTCCAGCAGGGCCACCCTTTCCTCCAGCAGGCGGGCGATTTCCTCGGGTTCGAGGTTGAACATCCCGCGCTTGATCCGCTGGGCCAGGTAAACTGAGCCGGCCAGTCCCACGACCAGCCCTATGACCAGGGTGTAATACAGTTCGAGGCGGATGTTTTGCAAAACGCTGTAAATGGTCGGGGTCAGAATGCCGACGACGACAACCCCCACCTGCCGTGTCCCCTCATCGACCTTGACAGGGACAAAGGCCCGCACGGACGGGCCGAGGACGCCCTCGGCCTGGGATACGTACTCTCCCCCGGCCACGATGGCGTACGCCATGTCCTCACCCGAGAACTTCTTGCCGATACGGTCCTGGACGGGGTGGGAATACCGCACGCCGTTATTGTCCAGCACGACGACATAGGCGACGCCGGTCGCCAGCCGGATGCGTTCCGCCAGGGGCTGGATCACGACTTCTCCGCCCGGTTTCCCGACGTTGTGCTGAATATCCTCCATCTGGGCCAGGGTACGGGCGATGGCCAGGGCGCGCATCCCCATTTCGTTCTCGAGCTGCGACGCGACCCGCTCTATAACCAGCAGGCCGCTGGAGAACAAGGCGATCAAGATGGAACCGAAGGACAGTACGGCCATCTTGGTGTGCAAGCCAAAGCGTATCTTTTTCATAAATAGCCCCCAGGGGGCAAAGTCTCTTAAGGCTGTGTTGAAATATTGGACAAGGACGGGTTATACCCCTTTTTTGGCGGTGAGGAAGATTGTCTAAGCGGCGGCATAAGATACCAATACATTAAACGAAATATATGGCATTGAGCGCGGCTTTGGCAGGCATCCTAACCTTGTAACAAAAACAATGCAGGCTGGAGGGTCTGACAATGTACGTTTCCAAAGGGAAAAACCATATGGACATGCGCGTGGACGTCATCCCTTCCCCGAGCCTTAAAGACCGCTACGCGACCATAAGGTACGACGGCATCCTGAAAAACGCGGGCGCCGACAGGGTGTTTATCCATTACGGTTTCGACGGGTGGAAAAACCCGGCGACCGAAGAAATGCGGCGGGAAGCGGACGGCTCCTTCGTGTGCTCGGTGCCGATGAAGGGCCGGGAGCACTGCGAATTCTGCTTTAAGGACAGCGCCGGCAACTGGGACAACAACAGCGGCTGGAACTGGCGGACCGACATACGGTATTGACATAACGGTATTAGTTGGGCATTGAGCATTGGCGCTAAGCGTTGGACATTAAATTGAGGGCGAATAGGCCCTCATTTTATGCGGTTGCACGGCGAACCCTCCGTCCCAACACCACCACCCCATACTCAGCGCCCTTTTTATGTTATCATCTTGCCAAAGGGGGGTTTGCCGTGGTCTTCAGCATCTGGGAAAGACGGGCCATGAAGGCGGCGCAGCGGCGCGTGAACGAACTGCGGGCGACGCACCCCTTTGCATCGCCGGCCGAGCTCGCCGAAAAGCTCATCCAGCGGAAAGCGCGGACCGCCGCCGTTGTGGGCTCGATTACGGCCCTTCCGGCGGCCGTGCCGGGCATCGGCACGCTGATCGCCGTCCTGGCGGGCACCTTTGCCGACCTGACCGTACTCGGCCATTTACTGAAGACACTACTCTATGAACTTGCCGTCGTCTACGGACGCAACCCGGAAAGCCGGGACGTGCAAAAGGAGATCAGGTGGGTGTTTGCGGCCGCGGCTGGAATGGAAGCAGCCGGCAAACACGTCGCCGGGGCGGCGGCCCGCGGGATGGGGCACATGGCTTCGAGCGCCACCCAGCGTTCCTTGCTCGCCCTGGGTTTCCGGGCCGGTCAAAGGACGATCCTGTTCCGTCTGCTGCCGTGGATCGGAGTCGCTTTGGTCGGAGGCATAAACTACCTGTTCGCCCGTTCGATAGGAAGAAGAATGTGCGCCTGTTTCGGAGAGACGAGGGGCGATGCGGGTTGGCGCGGGCTGACGATCGACGGCGAGTTTACGGTGAAACGATAGAACCCTTTTATTTTACCGGGCGCAGGACCTTGATCAGGAGCATGCCGGCGACGAAGCCGCCGATGTGGGCCCACCAGGCCACGAGGTTCCCGGGAGCGGCGATGGACGTCAGGCCGTTCAACAACTGCAGGCCGAACCAGAGGAACAGGAAGACGACGGCGGGCAACTCCATAAAGGTGAGAATGAACAGGAGCGGCACCAGGGCCAGGATGCGGGACCGCGGGAACAAGATGAAATAGGCTCCGAGAACTCCCGCCACCGCTCCGCTGGCGCCGATGGTAGGAATAAAAGAATCCGCGTTCGTAAGGACGTGGGCAAAGTTCCCGACCAGGCCGACGGCCAGGTAAAACAGGATGTAGCCACGGTGGCCCAGGGTGTCCTCGACGTTGTCGCCGAAGACCCACAGGTACAGCATATTGCCGAGGATGTGGAACCAGTTGCCGTGGAGGAACATCGCTGTAAAAAGAGGAACCCAGGTCTCGGGGCTCAAGGGGGCCTGGGCCAGGCCTTCCACGACACGCGCCGGAACTACGCCGTAAGTCCCCACGAACCGCTCGAACCCCGCCTGTCCCAGTCCTAATTGAAAAACAAAGACGACGACGTTGAGGGCGATCAGCGACACGTTGACGATCGGAAACGAGCGCGAGCGGATGGTGTCACGGAGCGGTATCAATGGCGACTCTCCTTTAACGATATACCCGGTACAGTACCTAGCGTGTACCAATAATATACGCAGATCCGTACCGGGCGAAACAGCCAAAAGCAGGTGGTTTACCCTTGCGCACCGGAACGGCCAATCTGCCTCTGCACGGCGGCAAATGCCCGGCCTGGCTCTTCTCCCGCATGGTGGAGATGTCGGGCGCCATCATCGAGGTCCTCGTCCTTAACGACGGTTCCGAAGAGGTTTTAAACAGGATGGCGGACCCGTTCTGGTTCCAGTCCTTTGGGTGCGTCCTCGGTTTTGACTGGCATTCTTCCGGCCTGACCACCACGGTTACGGGGGCGGTCAAGGAGGCTCTCAAAGACCGCGCCGGTGAAATCGGCCTTTTTGTCTGCGGCGGCAAGGGAAAGTCCTCTCTGCGGACCCCCCGGGAGATAGAAGCGGTCGGCGACAGGTTCGCCCTCTCCCTGAACCCGGCCGAACTGGTCAGGGCCAGCCGGCTGACGGCCAAGGTCGATAACGCGGCCGTTCAGGACGGCTACCAGCTCTACCACCACGTTTTTCTCTTCACAGCCGGCGGAAGGTGGGCCGTAGTCCAGCAAGGGATGAACGAGATGGCCCGGTACGCCCGCCGCTATCATTGGCTGTCCGAGGGCCTGGCCGACTTCGCCTGCGAGCCGCATGCCGCTGTATGCGCTGAGCGGCCTTCGCAGGTGGTGTTGAACCTCGTGGCCGCCGAAAGCGAAGAAGCGCGCAAGCTTTCCAGCGAGCTGGCCTGCACGCGGCCGGACATCCTGGTTAAGGACCTGCAGCGGCTGCAGGAACGGCACCTGCACCTGGCACGCCACCACAGCCTGCTGCTTCGCGACCTTCATCCGAAGAGCGTCGAGCGCGTTCTCCTCAAGTCCTACGCGGCGCAGCCCAAGGAGTTCATCGAGCTTCTCGGCCTGGAAGGTGTCGGCGCCAAAGGGCTGCGCGCCCTGAGCCTCATCGCGGAACTAGTTTACGGGACGCCTGCGAGTTACCGCGACCCCGCCAGGTTCAGTTTCGCGCATGGGGGCAAGGACGGCCATCCCTTCCCCGTCGACCGCCGGGTCTACGACCGTTCGATAGAGAGCCTGCGCCGCGCGGTTGACGCGGCGCGCCTGGGAAGAAACGACAAGATCGCCGCGCTAAAAAGACTGGCCAGGTTCCAGCCCGGATCAGACTAAGGATTTTAAAGCTCACCGGCCGTTTCCTTTTCAGGTCCGGGCGGCGCTGCGCTATTTTCTGGATGGTTCCCTTCCGCCCTTTCAATGCTGGACATGACCACCCAGCCGAACCACACCGCGGACAGGAGCGTGATTACGTACGTTTCGCTTTGCAGCGGCCACCAGAAAACCCACTTTTGGTTCAAGGCTTCCCAGGCGTAAAGAGGGACGGGAACACCGATCAGCAGGGCCGGAATGCCCTGGATGAGCAGCCGCTGGAAATTGACGCGGAGTTTTCCGCCGGAGGCGATGAAGGCCGGCACGACCAGGGCGGCGCCGAACAGCATCGGAACGAGGGTGGCGGCCAGGAGAAACGGCTTGGGGTTGAAGGTGGTCTGAAAGAACCGCGAGTAAAACTTAAGGACTTCGTTGGCCGCTACAAAATAGGCCACATAGAAAAATGTCAGCAACAGTTCGGTAACCCAACTCGTTTTCTTCAAAAGCATTTAATTTTCCTCTCAGTCAATTTTATTTACAAGTTTTCCTGCAGTATGGTTAAAAGGTCGACTCGCGTCACCCGGCGGGGGTTGGCCGACAGGGACTGGCTCAGCAAGGCTTCGTCGGCTATCTCCGTGATGTCGGCTTCCTTGAGCCCTGCTTCGGAAAGCTTTGCGGGAAGTCCCAGCTTGTCGCGCAGTTTTTCAAGGTAAACGACGAATTTCCGGGCAGCCTCGTCCTTGTCGGCCGTAAGGGGTACCATAGCGGAGGCCGCCGCCAGGTCGGCGTAGGCGTCGTGTGCCACGGCCAGGTTGAAACGGACGATGTAAGGCAGCAGAATGCCGCAGGCAACCCCGTGGGGGATGCCGTAGCGCACCCCGACCGGGTGAGCCAGGGCGTGTACGGCCCCCGCTCCCGCGTTGGCTAGGGCGATACCGGCCATCAGGCTGGCCAGCATCATGTATTCCCTGGACGCGCGCACCCGGCCCGTATCGTATGCCGTATAGATGTTCTGGGTTATCAGGCGCACAGCCTCCCGGCTAAGGGCGGTCGTGAAAGGCGTCGCCCAGCGCGAGGTGAACGATTCGACGGCGTGGGTCAGCGCGTCAAAACCCGTGCCGGCCGTAACCTCGGGGGGCTGGGACATGGTCAGGATGGGGTCGACCACGGCGACGACCGGCAGCCACCATTCGTTGCGCAGGCTGGCCTTGCGCTTTCGCTCGGGGTCGATGAGCACGGCGTTTTTGGTCGCCTCCGACCCGCTTCCGGCTGTGGTGGGAACGGCCACCCAGGGAAGCCCGGGGGCGTTCAGCGGAACCGCGCCGAAGAAGGTGCCTGCAGGCGTGTCGACCTTCGCCAGGCCGGCTGCCGCTTTGGCCACGTCCAGGGCACTGCCGCCGCCGACCCCGACCACGAGGTCGACCTTCTCTTCATGGATCAGCCGGCGCGCTTCGTCGACGGTGTCGACGGTCGGTTCCGGGTCCACCCGAAACCACACGGTCTCCACTTTTGCTATTTGGAGGGGGTTGGTTATGCGCTCTACCTGGCCCGATTCGGCAAGGCTGCGGCGCCCAGTGATCACCAGGGCGCGCTTCCCGATCCGTGAGATCTCCTCCCCCAGACGGTAAGTGCTGCCCGGACCGAATAGGACCCGGGTCGGCAGCAGGATATCAAACATCATAGGTCCTACTTCTTCCCTTCCATCCCGGAAAAACTCGCCTTCGGCTGGTTTTAACCGGCGGTGCCAAAAACTGTCACTAAAACGTAAAAACGTTCACGGCTAGTATTTTTCACGCGAGCGCATGAAATTCCTGCCATAACGCCAAAACACACTGTGAGACTACAGTGTGTTTTGCAGGTGTAAGGTATTGGTGTAAGGCGTTGGGAAGCTTCCAGGCTTCGTATCGCGTCAGGCCCGGACTATCGTACCGCGTTCGTACCTACTCAATGCGCAAGATGTCTCCTGCCGATGTTCCCGTTTCTCTAAGGCGGCCAGCGGGGAGCTCCAGGACGCTGCGGGTATGGCGATTGCCGGGCGCCATCCGGCTCGGGGGCACGTTTTCTAATAAGGCTACGACGCGGAAGGCGGGATCGAGATAGACGAGGTCGATGGGGAAACGCATCCAGAAAGTATGAACGCTGCGGCAGGGTTGAAGAAACAGCCCTCCCCGGGGGTTGATGGCGCGTCGCCCCATGAGCCCCAGGAAGCGTTTGCCGAAGGTCACGGCAAACTCAAGGTTTTCGACAAGAACGGCATTCCCTCGAGAAAGGTTAATCACCCGCGCCATGGTATCCACCCCAGATTTCTTACTTCCCGCCTCACACTTCTCACCTCTCAAAGTGCGGCCGTAATCCGGATCACGGCCGGGCCCAGAAGGATGATAAAGGTCGCCGGGAAAATAAAGAAGACCAGCGGGAACAGCATCTTGATCGGCGCCTTCAATGCCTTTTCCTCGGCCCTCTGCCGGCGTTTACGGCGCATCTGGTCGGACTGCACCCTGAGCACGTTGCCCAGCCGCACGCCCATTTGTTCGGCCATGATCACGGCGCCGATGAAGCTTGACAAATCATCGACCTTAAGGCGGTCTGCAAGGTCGCGCAGCGCTTCGCGCCGGGGCTTGCCGACGTGGATTTCCTGAAGCATCCCCTTCAGTTCCTCGGAAAGAGCGCCTTTGGTTTTTTCGGTGACTTTCAACACGGCGCCGTCAAAACCCATTCCGGCCTCGATACTGACAGTAAGCAGGTCGAGGGTGTCGGGAAGGCTCTTCTGCACCTCGCGCTGCCGCCACTTAACCCGCATATTCAGGATTGCATCGGGCAGAAGCCACCCCAGACAGGCTCCGAGAGCCCCGGCCAGGAGATAGTTGACGGGCGCGGGTGCGGTCACGCCGGTAAAAAAAAGCCCGGTGATTACCGCCAGCACCACCGCCAGGTATTTCAAGAAGGTAAACTCCAGCGGCGACAGGTTTTTCGGGTTGCCCGCAATGACCAGCTTTTCCGCGATCAGCTTTTGCCTGTCCTGGGACAGGAAAAAACGTATCTTGCTCAGCCTGGCGACCACGGGCTGCAGAATGCGCTTGTACAGGGGGACGGCAAGTTCCTGGCGCACCACCGAGGGCGTCTCAGTCGTTTTGCCGATGTCCTTAAGGCGGTCCGCAAGCACCAGCCTGTCGCGGAAAAAGAGCAGTAACATGCAATACAGCAACACAGTGACGGCCAAGACCGTCAGCAGAACTATCGGCAAAAGCACTTGCCTTCACCTCCCGAGTATGTTTGCCCGTTCTTATTCATCCCGGAGCTTGGCGCCTGATGCCTGCAGCCGAATTCTAGACTTCGATGTTCATTATCCGCTTCACCGCAGCCAGGCCGATGGCTTCGGAGACGGCGGCGAACGCCAGCAATTTAATGCCCATGGGGTTGTTGAAAAGATCCTGCATATACCCCGGGTTGATCAACAGCAGGACCATCAGCAGTCCGATGGGAAGTAAGCCGACGACCAGTCCCGAGATGCGTCCCTGGGCCGTCAGAATCTTGATCTCGCCCTTGATGCGCACCCTCTCCCGGATGGTTTCGGCGATCTTGTCCAGGATCTCGGCCAGGTTGCCTCCAATCTGACGTTGAATAATCACGGCGGTTACCATGAGGTCGAGGTCGTCGCTCTTGACCCGCTCGACCATGGACTGGAGAGCGTCCTCCACGGAGACTCCCAGGTTCAAGTCTTGCAAGGCCCGGCCGAATTCCTTGCTGATGGGGTCGGGCAGCTCCTTCCGTACCATCTCCAGGGCTTGCAGGAAGCTGAACCCGGCTCTTAGAGTGTTGGCGATCATCGCCAGGGCGTCGCACAGTTGACTGTTGAACGCGGCGAGACGCCTGGCCTTGGCCATTCTCAGGTAGAAAACGGGAGCGGCGGCGGCCGGCGCGGCCAGCAGGCAGGCGTTAAGGACCGAGCCGAAGACGAGCAGGCCCAATAGGGCTGCGGCAACGAAGGCCAGGATGACGAAAGCCGCAAACTCCTCGCCCTTTAGCGGGATGTCGGCGCGGACCAGGTCGTTCTCAAGCCGCCGGCCCAGCCCCTTCAACGGGACCAGGCGAGCCAGGGCGCGGACCAACAGGAGCGTCGGCGAGGCGTACCCCCTGGAGCCGGCTTCAGCAGCAGGGGGCAAGTCAGGCTGGGTTTTGGTTACCTGCTCCAGCCGGGTAATCACGGCGGTGTTGCCGTGCGTCAGGGCACGCGCCACCCAGGTTATGAAAAAGAAAACGGATAGAAAACCAAGAATACTGAGATAAAGCAGGATCAACCCCTCCTACTTGCTTCCAACTCCCCATATCGCACCGCTCAATTACCGGATCAGCGAGAAAATTTCCGGGCGCAGGTACAGGCCTTGCCCTTCGAGTTTTTCGGTGAACTTGGGGCGGATCCCGGTCGGCAGGAAGCGCCCGCTGATTCTTCCGTCGGGCTCGACGCCTTGCTGCTGGAAGACGAAGATGTCCTGGAGAATGATAACGTCACCTTCCATTCCCTGGACCTCGGTGATCTGGGTGATTTTACGGGAACCGTCCTTAAGCCTGGATTGCTGCACGATGATGTCGATAGCGGAGGCGATCTGCTCCCGGACGGCCTTGATGGGCAAATCCATGCCGGCCATCAGGACCATAGTCTCCAGGCGCGACAGCATATCCCGGGGAGAATTGGCGTGGCCCGTCGTCAGGGAGCCGTCGTGACCCGTGTTCATGGCCTGGAGCATGTCCAGGGCCTCCCCGCCTCTGACCTCGCCGACGACGATCCTGTCGGGGCGCATGCGCAGGGCGTTCCTGACCAGGTCGCGGATCGTAATGGCGCCCTTGTCCTCGATGTTCGGCGGACGCGATTCGAGGCGAACGGTGTGCTCCTGGTGGAGCTGGAGTTCGGCGGCGTCCTCAACGGTAATGATGCGCTCGTCGTCGGGTATGAAGGATGACAATACGTTGAGGGTGGTCGTCTTGCCGCTGCCCGTTCCGCCCGAAACGAGGATATTGAGCCGGCCCTTAACGCATATCTCCAGCATTTTGGCCATCTCCTGGGTCAGGGTGCCGAAGCGGAGCAGGTCTTCAATCTTCAGCCGCTCCCTGGCGAACTTGCGGATGGTCAAGGTTGGGCCGTCCAGGGCCAGCGGGGGGATGATGGCGTTGACGCGCGAGCCGTCCGGCAGCCTGGCGTCAACCATCGGCATCGCTTCATCGATGCGCCGGCCGAGGGGGGCGACGATCTTCTCGATGACGTGCATGACGTGCTCGTTGTCCTTAAAAGTAACGTCGCTCCTTTCGAGCCGGCCGTTGCGCTCTACGTAAACCTGGTTCGGGCCGTTGACCATGACTTCGTTGATGTCGGGGTCCTTGAGCAGAGGCGTTATGGGGCCGTAGCCCAGGACCTCGTCGACAAGCTCCAGGGCCATCCTGTTGCGCTCGTAACGCGGCAGATAGTCGCTTTCCTCATCTATCAGGCGTTTAGCCAGGGTTTCCACCGTCTGGGCGTTGAGCTCCTGCCCGGGGGGGAGCTGTTTGAGCTCCAGTATCAGCTTCTTGTGCAGGTTGATTTTGAGGTCGATGTAAGGCTCCTTTGTACGGGCCAGAGGTCTTGCCACAGGCTTGTCCCTCCTGTCTGGTTTCGGTCGTCGGTCGTGCATCTAAGAGCTAAGAGCCGGCAGCAGTGCCGTAGCCCCTTTGGCAACATTCTCTTAGAGCGAAAACAGGCGCGAGACCAGCGAAGTTTTGCTCGCCGGCTGTTGCGGTTCTTCGGTGATCTGTGTCTCCAGCGCGCGGACCAGGCTACGGAAAGCATCGGTGATTTTGCTCCCCGGGTGTGTAACCATAAACGGCAAGCCCTTGTTGATCGAACTGGCTACCGTCTTTTCGTCGTTGGGGATCTGGACGATGAATTTGTCGTTTAGGACCCGCTCGAGTTCGGCCGTTTTAATGCCGCCGTCCATGTTCGCCCGGTTTAAGACGTAGTGCACCCGGTCCCGCAGGCCCATATCGGTGAAATAGTCGTAACAGGTGTGCGCGTGTTTGACAGCGATCACTTCCGGCACGGCGATAAGGAGCAGCAGGTCGGCGTTGTTGAAAACGGACTGGGCCACCGCATCCAGGTTGGGGGCCAGGTCGACGACGACGTATGTAAAACGCTGCGCCAGAAGGTTCAAAACATTCGTCACGCCGTCGGGAGTGATCAGGTCCAGGTCTTCGCTGGACGGGCCGGCCAGGACCTTTACGCCGGTAAGGTGCGGGACGAGGAAATGCTCGAGGACGACGACGTCGTGGGCGGCCTCGTCAATAAGGTCGGAGATGTTGCGTTTGGGCTTGAGGTTAAGGAGAACCTCCATATCGCCCCTACCGCCGTCAAGCGCGACAAGGGCCACCTTCTTTCCCGCTTGTGCCAGCGCCGCGGCAAGATTGCCGCTGATCAGGGTTCTGCCGACCCCTCCGCGCGTGGTAAAAGGAACGATGATCTTGCCTTCCCGTCTCATCTTGCCCTGCACCTGGGCCCCTAGAAGAACCTGACGCTGCTTGTGTTTATCGTAGACCCGGCGGATGGTGCCGGCCAGTTCCGTGCCGCTGAACGGCTTGACCAGGTAATCGCTGGCGCCGGCGGCCATGGCCTTGCGGATATACTCCTGCTCGCCCTGAATGGAGATGATGATCACCGCGCTTTCCGGGACTTTGCCGGTGATGAGTTCGGTAGCCGTGATGCCGTCGATCTCGGGCAGGTTGACGTCCATCAGCACGATGTCCGGCCTGAGGTCTTCGGCCGAGGCGACGGCCAGCGTGCCGTCGTCGGCTTCGCCGATGACCTTCATGTCTTCCTCAAAGAAGAGCAGCCTCCGGATATCCTCGCGTGTGTTCGCGACGTCGTCCACGATGAGGATCTTGATCGGTTCCATAGTTAGCTACCTCCTTTGTTGACCAGTTGTTCGACGCGTACCGCAGGGGTTTGCGTGACGGCGGTGTCGGCCGGGGAACGAAGCATCAGTCTGATTGATCCGCGCTCGGTGGCGAGAATCAGGTATTCGGCCTGCTTGGGGGTAACGGCGAGCACGCATGTGTTGGCCGCGGGTCCCGACTTGTTTTCAGCGGCCGAGCCGCTGTTGACCGCGAGCACGCGGATGTTTTGCAGAACTATCGAGGTGGAGACGTCGATCGTAACGGCGACGTCAACCTTGTCCCCCGCCTGCAGCATGCCGGAAACGCCCGATACGGGGTCTATGGCGATACTGACGGCCCTTTCGCCCTGTTGAAGAACCAAGGCGAGGTCGTTGCCGGAGTTTTCAGGGGTTGCGAAACGCGAAGCCAAGATCTGTTCGCCGGGATAGATTTCCGCGCGCGCGATCCTGCCCTCGACGTCCTCGATCCTGGTAAAGGCTTCCGGGTGGACATAATCGGCGGGGATTTCCTTGATCTCGAGCGACTGACGGCCGATGGGCGTTCGGGCGGGGATGGTTTGCTTGGCCACGACCACGGGTGCGAAATTGCCCTGGAAACGGTAGGTCTCGGCCAGGTTGTTAAGGTAGAGATAGACGCCTCCCGCCGCAGCGAGACCGCAAACCAGTGCGAAAATGAACAATAGTTTCGTACGCATGGCAGCCCCCATAAATGTTCTTTTGGTAAGCGTAACACCGGGGGCCGGAGTGTTCATCAGACACGTTACTTATTTACTCTGGGACTTGTGTCCCAAATTAGTAGTTGATAAGGAGCAGCACATCGTTTACATCCAGGGTAGTTTGTATCCTAAACCACAATTTCTCGA
>NZ_JBQXEZ010000032.1:0-17164 GCF_052618305.1 Desulforudis sp. DRI-14
GGCAGAAGGCGCGGCGGTCGTGTGCGTTAAGAAATCTACCCTTCGTGCTCACCTTAAAGGCGGCGACAGTCAGTGGTGCTCCAAACCGCCGGGATCTGTCTCCTAGTCGGGCTCACAACACCAGCATGTGTCGATCTCGTTGCGCCGACTGCCTATGGGAGTACTTCGACACTGACGCCCTTTTTCATTGTCTGTGGCGCTGCATTTTGCAGGATGAGGGTCTCCTAGGCGTCGCGGCGGTCCACCCTAATCAGTCCCGATGTGGGAATAATCTTGACGCCACATTTCGCAACCTCATCCAGGAATAGGTTTAAACCAAGGGAGTCGCTGGCCATGTGGCCGGCGATAATGACGTTGACATTATTTTTCTCCGCTTCCTTACGGTGTTTCTCGGTCATGTGCATGACAACGAGGGTTCCTACTCCGGCATCGACAAGCTTGCTGTAAGCGTCCTCCGAACCGCTGGTGCCCCCGGTCATGTCGACGACGATCTTCCCGGCCCTGCGTTCGGGTGCACCCACGACGATGGTCGGCCCGGCGTTTTGCTTCGCCGCTTCGGCGAACTCGGGGATTTCCTTGAGACACTTGATGACGTCTTTTAAAGTGCGCGGCTTCTTCTCTTCGATAAGCTTCTGCAGGTAGTCGGTGACGAGGTTGTCGGCGGCCGTATGCACGCACATGAAGGGGATATCCAAAAGCCTGGCCGCATCAACCGCCCTGTTGTGATTCAAAGGCAGGAGCGCCCTCTTCACTTCGCTGATCCTTGCCGCCATCAATCCCTCGGCGACGTTGATGGGCACGCCCAGTTCGGCCAGGATATCCTCCTGGAGGTGCATTACGTCGTAGAGCGCAGCCATCGCCTTGCCCTCGGGATGGTGGGCGACGATCAGATCGACGGTCTGCCCCTTTTCCCGGAGACGATCCGCCAGCAGCACCTCGCCGACCTCCATGTCGATACCGACCAGGGCGACTCCCACCTCCCGTTCCGGATCACCGTAAAGGATACGCGTATCCGAGTAAGGGTTGTGCAGCCTTTCCTCGTCATAGAAGTCCTTTTCGTCAGCCTTCATATCGTTGAACTTATCCTTTTCCCGGGCCAGATAGGCCTGGACCTCTGCTTTGCCCCGCGGATCGTGAGCGATACCCTTTTCCACCGCAAGCCGGTACAGTTCGCCGAGCTTCATTGTGTGCCTCCTTAAAACGACTGTTCTTAGCTATTTTACCCCTTCTGTTTCAATTACCCGCACCAGGCTCTCGTAGCTTTCCTGGAGCTTGTACAGCTCGTCGGCAATGTTGAGGGAAGCCAGAACGGCCGCCTTGATTAATGTCAGGCGTGGATTTCGGTCAATCAGCTCCCGGATTCTGCGGTCAACCTCGTTGGCCACCTTAATGATGTGTTCCGCAGGAGCATCCCCCCGCAAGACGTAAATCTCGCCGCCGATTTCGACTTCCACGCGTGTGGTCGTTGACAACCCCAACTCCCCCATTCACTGCGGGCTGCCCTATTGCCTCAGCTTTCCGCCAAGGGAGGCCAGCGCGGATTTTATATCCTCCATGCTTTTGTTTACTTCCTGGTCGGTTAGCGTCCGGTCCGGTGCCTGGAACTCCAGGGAGAAAGCCAAGCTGCGCCAGCCGGATTCGATCTGCTTGCCCTTATAAACGTCAAACAACGTCACCTTGTGCAGGATGGCACCGCCTTTTTTGGCGATCAGATCCATCACCTCAGCGGCGGGGGTTGTTTCCGGCAGGACCACCGCCAGGTCGCGGTCGACCCCGGGATACCTGGGAAGGTCTTCGATCTGCGCCGCGGTCCTTTGTTTCAGATTAAGCGCTGCGGCCAGGTCAAACTCGCAGGCGACGGCGCGAGCTTGCAGATCGTAAGCTTCCAGAACATCCGGGTGAAGCTCCCCCGCCACGCCCAGGAGCCTTTGGCCGGCGTAGACCGCGGCTGACCGGCCCGGGTGAAAAGACGGATGGTCGACCAGGCGTTTAAAAGTCAGTTCTCCCAGGTTCAAGACCTTCCCGGCCTGTTCCAGGACGCCCTTCAGGAAGAAGAAGTCATACTCATAACCCTTCTTGTTCCAGCCGCGCCGTGACTGGCCGGCGGCCGCCACCGCAAGGACCGGCTGTTCGGCCGGAAGCGGAGAGTCGTCCTGAACGCGGAAGACCGTGGCCATTTCAAACAGCGCCGCGTCGGTATTCCTTCTCTGAAAGTTGCGCGCGAGAAGCTGCACCAGTCCCGGGAACAACAGCGTGCGCATGACCGCTTGATCGTCGCTTAACGGATTGGCGATGTCGATGGTCCGGCGGAGTTCGCTGTCCAGCGGAAGCCGGATGCGGTCGAACACCCCGCGGTCAACGAAACTGTAAGTCACCACCTCGCTCAACCCCAGGCCCGCCAGCAGCATCCTTAATCTTTCCACGGCTTCCTGCTCCGCCGTCCTGAAGCCGTAGGTGGTATCCCCGTAAGGCAGGGTTTCCGGTATCCGGTCATAACCGTGCAGCCGTGCCACCTCTTCGACCAGGTCGATCTCCCGTCCGATATCGGAACGGTGGGCGGGGACGGTTACCGCCAAACCTTTTTCGTCCCCTTGGGGGTTAAAATCCAGGCCGCTGAGAATCCTCTTTATTTCTTCTGTCGGGACTTTGATACCCAGGATGGCATTGACCCTAGCCGGGCGCACGATAATCGTCTTGGGCGCCGGGGGATGGGGATAGACATCAATGATTCCCGGCGCGGCCACGCCCGCCCCGATGGAAACCATCAACTCAACCGCGCGGTCCGCGGCCAGCGCGCAGCCGCTGATGTCAATGCTCCTTTCAAACCGTGACGAGGCTTCCGAGCGCAGGTTCAGCTTACGTGCCGTCCTCCTGACGCTTGCCGGGTCGAAGTAGGCCGATTCGAGAACAATCGTCGTCGTCCTGTCTGTAACCTCACTGTTCAGGCCGCCCATCACGCCAGCTATGCCGATGGCCTTCTCAGGGTCGGCGATCAGCAGCATTTCGCGGTCCAGTTCGCGCTCGGCGTTGTCGAGAGTAACCAGTCTCTCACCCGCCCCGGCGCGCCGCACAATAATCCGGCCGTCCGCCACCGACGCCGCGTCAAAGGCGTGTTGCGGCTGGCCCAACTCCAGCATCACGTAGTTCGTGACGTCGACGATGGCGTTGATCGGCCTCATCCCGGCGGTGTACAGACGGTTCTGCATCCAGAGAGGGGATTGGCCTATTTTGATGCCTGTAACCATTCTGGCCACGTACCGTCGGCACAGTTCCGGCTCCTCGACAATTACGCTCACCTGCCGGGTGATGTCCGTTCCGGCAAAGTTCAGCTGCGGTTGCGGCCGCCGCAGCGGCAGGTTATAAACGGCGGCGACCTCGCGCGCTACGCCGTAAACCGAAAGACAGTCGCCGCGGTTGGGGGTCAGGTCGAGTTCCAGGATGGCGTCTTCCAGGCCGAACAGCGTTTTGACGTCCCGGCCGACAGGCGTGTCGGGAGGCAGGATCAGGATGCCTTCGTGGTCTTCCCCGACACCCAGTTCATCCGCGGCGCAGAGCATTCCCCGTGATTCCAGGCCCCGGAACTTGGCCCTCTTAATAACCATCCCGCCTGCCAAGCGGGCGCCCTCGAGCGCAACCGGCACAATCTGACCGGCACGGATATTCGTAGCCCCGGTTACGATCTGGAGGTCCTCGCCCCTGCCGCAGTCCACCTGGCAAACCGCCAGGCGGTCGGCGTTGGGGTGAGGCGCGACGCTCTTGATTAGTCCGGTGTATACTCTCGATATGTTCTTGCCCCGTTCCTCCACAGTTTCAACGGCGATCCCGGCCGCCGTCAGCGTTTCCGCCAGTTCCTGCGGGGAAACGGCAATATCGACAAATTCTTTCAGCCAGTTATAGGAAACCCGCACTCCGGGTCCTCCTCCCGTTCAAGTAGTAAGCTGTAGGTAGTAGGACTCGTAAGAATTCCCGTTCGGGAATTCCATTTTCTATGGCAATCGGCGCTCGGCATTCGGCATCTAGATAACCACTGATTCAAAAACCGGATGCCAAACATAGTTCTGACTAAACCCTGTGTGTATACATTTCAACCATTGCTGAACGTCCTGCGCCGGTTAAAACTGTCTAAGAAAACGCAGGTCGTTGTCGAAGAACAAACGCAGGTCGTTAACCCCGTATTTCAGCATGGCCACGCGCTCGATGCCCATGCCGAAAGCAAAACCCGTAACCTTTTCGGAATCGTAGCCGGAGACCTCCAGAACCCGCGGGTGGATCATCCCCGCTCCAAGAATCTCCAGCCACCCGGTATATGAGCAGACCCGGCACCCGCCGCCCCCGCAGTTGACGCAGGAAATGTCTACTTCGGCGCTGGGCTCGGTGAACGGGAAAAAGCTCGGGCGAAACCGCATCCCCGTGCCGGGGCTGAACATCTTGCGGACGAAAGTGCCCAGAACGGCCTTCAGATTGCTCAGTGTAACGTTGGTATCGACCAGGAACCCCTCAACCTGGTGGAACATCGGCGAATGGGTGGCGTCATCGTCCCTGCGGTATACCCGGCCGGGAGCGATGATCTTGACGGGAACCTCAGGAGCGGTGCGCTCAAAAGTCCTCACCTGAACCGGCGAGGTATGGGTGCGTAAAAGCAATTCCTCGCTGATAACGAACGTATCCTGCATATCCCGTGCCGGATGGTCCTTCGGAAAATTCAGCGCCTCGAAGTTGTAGTAATCCAGTTCGACTTCCGGACCCTCAACGATACTGAACCCCAAGCCCAGAAAAATATCCTCGATCTCCTTGCGCGTTGAAGAGAGGGGATGAATCGTACCCGCTTCTAAAGCCGTCGCGGGAAGAGTGATATCTATCGTTTCCGCAGCAAGGCGCGCGGCGCGGTGGCTCTCTTTAAGCGCGGCGGCCCTGGCCTCAAGGGCCGCCGCGATGCGCGCCTTCACTTCGTTGGCTACCTTGCCCACCTTCGGTCTTTCTTCCGCAGAGAGCCCCCCCATTCCCCGGAGAACCTGGGTCAGGACACCCTTCTTGCCCAGAAACCTTACCCTTAACTCTTCCAGGGTTTGCAGATCCCCGGCTTGACCTAGCAGCTGTTCGGCCTCGCGGGCAATAGCCTGCAACTTATCCAGCATAAACTGTCAAATCCCCCCTTTTTCTGTTACATTTCTAGTTTAACCCTAAAAATTCCTTTGCACAGGCCCTTTTAACAAAATCGAGTAGAGTAACGCCGCGGTGATCAACTGCGGCGTTAGCCCTCTCACAGAACCATACGTACGGGCCTCGTATACGGCTCCTGGATAAACCTAGCTGCTCCGCATGGAGCAGGACAAAAGACCGACCTTGTACGATTCCAGATTAATCAGTCCCAGCTCGTCAAACCAACTGTTCGGCAAGGCCATATTAATCAGCGGGCTGGCCGAGTTCCGCCATCTGAATATCGAGATTTTCTGGAACTCACCTCTATAGCCCCGCTTGCGCAAAGCCTTGTGCAGCGGTTTCCAGCTCTTCCATTCCCGCATCTGTTTCATTCGCAGTCGCCTCCTGATCCACGCCATCAACTGACCGAATATTTTCTTGCAGTCGGCCCACCTGAAGTAGTTGGCCCAACCACGCAAGACCGGATTCAGCTTCTTAACCATTTCCTCAACATTCATCCCGTGGTTTCTGGGCGTGAGTTCTCTAATCCGCGCCTTGAATTTCTCGTTCCTCTTGGGATGAATGGAGACCCTCTTGGGCCAGATGATGAAGCCAAGGAAGGCTACACCCTTGTGGACGCTGGTTAGGTGCGTTTTTGCCCGGTTGACGACCAGCTTTAATTCCCCTTCGAGGATGGCGGTTGCAATCTGCTGGTAACGCCAGGCTTCCTGCCTTGTGCGAGCGAGTATCAGGATATCGTCAGCGTAGCGGACGATGCGAATGCCTCTATCCTTCATTGCAAACAAAGCCGCCCGGCGTTTATCCCGCCGGGCGGCTTTAAGAACCAGTCAAAATAAAGAATCGTCCTTTATAAGGACGACCCTGCGAAGTATCAGCATTAAAACCTAGTGGAGAACCAGCCTTCTATAAAGCATATACGCCCCGACAGAACCGGTCGCCTCAAAAAGCCTCCAAAAAAACTCGGCGCTCAGTCGCATCCACTCACAACCTTTCAGAATTCTTGGAGACCTTTTGAGGTGATTATAGCATAAGGGTAAAGCTAACACAAGGAAGTTTTGGCCCGCTGCCGTACAGCCTCAAAGATTACAAGGGATGCCGCCACAGCCGCGTTGAGCGATTCAACTCTTCCCGGCATCGGAATGTGCACCAGGCTGTCGGCCGCGTCCCGCAGGACCGGTCCGACGCCCGCCCCCTCGTTTCCCACCACAAGCGCGAGCGGCACGGTCATGTCGCAGTCGTAGAGAGCGACGCCACCCCGCGGATCGGCAACCAGGACCCTGAGGCCCGCGTCTTTCAGTAAGGACACGCACTCCTCGGGCCTTAATCCCTCAATGGCGGGGGTGTGAAACACGGCGCCCGCGGCGGAACGGAGGCACTTGGCATTGTATAGGTCGGCGGACCCGAGGGTCGAAATCACGGCATCAGCGCCGGCTGCCGCCGCCGAACGCAGGACCGTACCCAGGTTGCCTGGGTCCTGGATACCGTCAAGCACGACAACCAGCGTCGCCCCCTTTGGAATGCCTGGCGGGGCAGGTTTTTTGCGCACGACGGCCAATATTCCCTGGGGGGTTTCCGTTTGCGATACGGCGCTGAACACCCTGTCCTCCGCTTCGAGGGTTTCGACTCCCGCGGCGGACGCGCGCTCCAGCAGCGCCCTGACAGCCTCAACCCCTCCCTTGCCCGCAGCGTAAACGACACATTCGACCGGCCAGCCGGATGACAAAGCCTCGCCGGTCATCCGGACGCCCTCGACGATGAACCGCCTTTCCAGGTCCCTGTACTTCCTGGAGTGCAGCCTGATCATGGCTTTGATGCGCTCGTTGTGACGCGACGTAATCTTCACGCTAGCGGCCCCACTTGTCGAAACGTTTGGTCTTGCCGATGGCAACCAGGATGTCGCCTTCCTCGATAACCTGATCGGCACCCGGGGCAACGATGACGTCCGCCCCGCGGCGGATGGCGATGAGGCTGATGCCGTGCCGTCCCCGAATTTCGGCCTCGCCAAGGGTTTTGCCAATCAGGCCCTCGGGCGCAACCAGTTCCACGACGCTGTAATCGGGCGACAGTTCGATGTGGTCGAGGATATTGCCGGAAACCATGGCATGGGCCACGCGTACGCCCATGTCGCGTTCCGGAAAGATGACCTTATCCGCGCCCACACGGGCCAGAACCTTGCCGTGCAGTTCGGTGTTGGCCTTGGCCACGATCCTCCTGACCTTCATCTCTTTGAGCATAACCGTGGTCAGGATGCTGGCCTCAATGTCCGTCCCGATCGCCACGACAACCACGTCAAAACTCTTCAGACCCAGGGCCTTGAGGGCCTCGGCATCAAGAGCGTCGGCCTGAACCGCGTGCGTCACCTCGTCCATAACCGCTTTAACCCTGTCCTCGTCACGGTCAACAGCCAGGACCTCGTAGCCCATCCTGGCCAGCGTGACGGCCAGGCCGGTACCGAAACGGCCGAGACCGATTACCGCAAATTGCTTCATACAAAAACACCCCTTACGGGTTGTTGGCATTGGGTATTCAGTATTGAGTTGAGTATTCGGTATTAGATCTGAATACCGAAATTTCCAGCATTCCATATCCTCACCGCAAACCTAACACCTAATACCTAAAACCCAACACCTGACGGTCACACCAATACTGGTTAAAAAAGAAAAGAGTAGCATATTACGCTACTCTTCTTTATAACACACAAAAGTCTACTTGGCCGCCAATTGGGTTTTGGCCATTTCGACCAGGCGGGTAAAAGCCGGCTGGTCGTTTACCGCCAAATCGGCCAGCATTTTGCGGTTGATCTCCACTCCCGACCGCCTGAGGCCCTCGATGAAACGGTTATAAGAAAGACCGTTCTGGCGGGCGGCGGCGTTGATGCGGGTGATCCAAAGGCGACGGAAATCGCGTTTTCTGGCTCTGCGGTCGCGGTAGGCGTAAAGCAGGGATCTCATAACCTGCTGGTTCGCTACGCGGTAAAGCTTGCTCTTCGCACCCCAGTAGCCCTTGGCGAGCTTGAGAACCTTCTTGTGACGCCTTCTGGCAGCGACATTATTCTTGACACGCGGCATAACACCGGGCCTCCCTTCGGAAACTTGTGTAAATTAATTCAATATGGCAAGAGGGGACGAACGCGAGCGGCGTCTCCGGCCGTAAGAATGATCCCTTGACGAAGCCGGCGCTTTCTCTTAGCGGTCTTCTTCTCCAGGATGTGGCTCTTAAAGCCGTGACGGCCAGCCAGCTTGCCGGTGCCTGTCTTCTTAATCCGTTTGGCAGCACCACGATGGGTCTTGATCTTGGGCAATGTAGTCCGCTCCTTTCTTCAAATCGCTGCAAATTCGGCGAAGGCTGCCGGGTTATTCCTGCGGCGGCTGCTGCTGATGATGATCGGGTTTGGGGGCCAGAATCATGATCATCGACCGGCCTTCGAGCTTCGGCTGCCGTTCGATAACTGCCATATGCTGAACGGCATTGGCCAGCCTGTTCAGCAGCTCATGACCTATCTGCGTATGGACAATCTGGCGGCCACGGAACATCATCGTGACCTTCACCTTGTCCCCTTCTTTAAGGAACCGCATCGTGTTTCGGGTCTTGACCTCAAAATCGTGGGCCTCAATGTTCGGCCTAAGCTTGACTTCCTTCAAATTAACAACGTGCTGTTTCTTTTTGGCCTCTTTTTCACGCTTGCTCTGCTCATATTTGAAACGGCCAAAATCCATAATCCGACAGACAACCGGCTTGGCCTGCGGGGCCACCTCTACAAGGTCAAGACCTTTCTCCTCAGCCAGACGCAAGGCGTCCTTAAGAGGCAGGATTCCGAGCTGCGAACCGTCGGCGCCGATGACCCGCACTTCACGCGCCCGGATTTCCGTATTGATGCGTTGCTCCCTTGAAATACTTATACACCTCCTAAAAAATTAAAGGCGGGCAAACCACCCGCCGGTAAGCATACATAAACCCCTCCAAGGATTTGTCTGCCGCAACCTTGTGGACTCGCGTCGCAAGGTGAGAAGCGGATGGCGCTTCTTCTTGTAAATCATTTACAATTTACCGCATTGATTATAGCATGCCATCGAACGCCCGTCAACTGTTATTGACTTACCCATCCTAACCCCCATCGCCAAACTTCCTACGTCTTAAGTCCTAAGTCCAACAACTGACACCAACAACGGGCCGTGAAACGGTCCTTAGCGGGCTTTCGTCCTGATCTCATCCTGCAGACGGGCAATCAGGCCGTCGAGCGCCATACTGCCGAGGTCGCCGCCGGAACGGTGACGGACGGCCACCGTCCCGCTTTCCACTTCCTTGTCACCGATGATAAGCATGTACGGAACCTTCTGCACCTGGGCCTCACGGATTTTGTAACCTACCTTTTCGTTCCTGCCGTCAAGCTCCACCCGCAGGTCTAGGCGGTCCAGCCGCTCGGTGACCTTCCGCGCATAATCGACATGACGGTCGGTGATGGGGATGACGCGCACCTGGACGGGCGCAAGCCACAAGGGGAAAGCCCCGGCGAAATGCTCCGTCAGGATGGCGATGAAACGCTCAAGACTGCCAAACACTACCCGGTGAAGCATCACCGGCCGGTAGCGCCCCCCGTCCTCGCCAACGTAAGCAAGGTCGAACTTTTCCGGCATCTGGAAGTCGCACTGGATGGTCCCGCACTGCCAGGTCCGGCCCAGGCAGTCCCGCAAGTGGAAGTCGATCTTCGGACCGTAGAAGGCCCCGTCGCCCTCGTTCACTTTATAAGCCAGGCCCTTGGCCTCCAGCGCCCCGCGCAGCGAGTTGGTCGCCAGGTCCCAGAGTTCGTCCGATCCCATCGCCTTGTCGGGTTTGGTCGAGAGCTCGATATGGTAATCGAAGCCGAACACTTCGCGGTAAATGTATTCCACCAGGTCGATGATGCGGATGATCTCCTCCTGGACCTGGTCCGGGCGGCAGAAGATGTGTGCGTCGTCCTGGGTGAAGCAGCGGACGCGCATCAAGCCATGCAGAACCCCGGATTTTTCGTGACGGTGAACAAGCCCCAGTTCGGCCAAGCGGATCGGCAGTTCCCGGTAGCTGTGGACCTTGCTCTTGTACAGCAGGATACCTCCGGGACAGTTCATGGGCTTGACGGCGTAATCGCTTTCGTCAATCTTCGTGAAGTACATGTTTTCCTTATAGTGGTCCCAGTGTCCCGAGCGCTCCCACAACTCGCGGCGGAGGATTATCGGGGTCTTGATTTCCTGGTAGCCGGCCTTTTTGTGGACCTCCCGCCAGAACGCCTCCAGTTCGTTGCGCAGGATCATCCCTTTGGGATGGAAAAACGGAAAACCCGGGCCCTCGTCAAGGATGCTGTAAAGGTCGAGTTCCACCCCCAGCCGCCGGTGGTCGCGGCGCTTGGCTTCCTCCAGCCGGTCGAGGTGTTCCTTTAATGCCGAGGCCTTGGGGAAGGAGGTGCCGTAAATCCGCTGCAGCATTTTGTTTTGTTCGTTCCCGCGCCAGTACGCCCCCGCGGGATTGAGAAGTTTGAAGGCCTTGATATAACCGGTGCTCGGCACGTGGGGACCGGCGCACAGGTCGGTGAAATCCCCCTGGCGGTACATGCTGATCTCGGCATCCTCGGGCAAATCCTCGATCAATTCCACTTTGTAAGGCTCGTTCCGGTTTCTGAAATACTCCAGCGCCTCTTGCCGCGACACGACGCTGCGCTCAAAGGGAGCGTTTTCTTTGACGATCTTCTCCATCTCGGCCTCGATCCTGGCCAAATCCTCGGGGGTAAACGGTTCGTCCACGTCAAAGTCGTAGTAGTAGCCGCCGGCGATGGCCGGGCCGATCGCAATCCTGGCGTCGGGAAACAGGCGCTTGACAGCCTGGGCCATAATGTGCGCCGTGCTGTGACGGTATACTTGGCGCCCTTCTTCGTCGTCAAAGGTCAAGAACTCGATGGCGGCATCCTCGTGCAGGGGGCGGTTGAGGTCTACCACCCGCCCGTTGACTTTGGCCGCTACAGCTTCTTTGACCAGCCTCGGCCCGATCCTGCCGGCCACTTCAAGAGGCGTGACGCCTTGCGGAAACTGCAGGATCTTGCCGTCCTTCAACGTAACGTTAATCATTGTTTCGCTCCTCTGCGCATAAAATAAAACCCCTCGCCCATCCAGGGACGAGAGGTTGGTTTCCCGCGGTTCCACCCTGCTTGGGGGTATGATTAACCCCCCGGCTTCGGCGGCAGGTAACGGTGCCAACCCGGTCCGCCTTTACAGCGGACGGCTCCGGGGGCGGTTTTCAACCGGTCAGGGCCTGAAGGCGCTTGCAGCCGTCGGCAGCCTTCTCTCTGAAAGGATGACTGGTTTACTCTTCCCCATCAACGCCTATGCTTTGCTTGAAGCCAAATTATATTCGACTATTAGGACTTTGTCAACACGAACAGATAAACAACGCCCATCTGAACAAGGCCGATCAGGAAACCGAGCACGCCGCCCAGTACAGTTATGTGGCGTAACTCCCTGGAGGCCACCTTAACAACCACCTTCTCCAGTTCTTCGAGCGGGAAGGAGTTAAGTCTTTCCTCAATTAGCCTGCTAATCTTGATTTCGTGTTGCGCGCCGTGCGAGAGTTCGTCGATCAGCTTCTCGATAAACTCGGGCACACGGTCGGCCACGATCTCGGCGATGAACTCCGCGAAAAAACGCTTCAGGGAAAGCGGGAGAAGAGCCGGGGATTTGGCGACCACGGCGTCATGGACGGCGGTGCGGACGGACTCGGTCAGCTTGCCGGCCAGCCTGCTTGTCTCCACGTAGACCAGCAGGTCGTCCACCGAAAACAGATCGGTTTCGACAACCTCACCTATAGTGCGCGCCAAATCGTAGCGCCTTTTGGGCAGGAGGCCCTGAACGACTATCGGGCCAAATCGGACTGGTTTGTATGGCCGGAAGATCATCTTCACCGCCAGCAGGTTTGTGAACCAACCGATTAAAGCCCCGATAAAGGGAATCGAGATCAGGCTGAGCCAGAACAAGCCCCTTCCACCCCGCGCATCAAGGGTCTGTCGAAAACCTGGGGCTGCTTAAAAATAAGCTTTTCAACAGTCCCATCAATAAGCGCCTTAACTATAACAGATTCAAGCAAGCGCGGGCAAGGGGTGTAACCGGTCAGGCGTTATTCCAGATCGAACATAGGTTGCAGCCTGAACACCGGACGAGGGCTTCGCTAAAGACATCCTGGAGAGTCGCCCGGGTCGCCGCCAGGCAGAACTGCCCGTGGAGGATGACCTTTTTGGGACCGAGAGCCACCACACTCGAGATGAGAAGGTCCTCGTGGTTCACCTCGTCGTCGTTGATGCCCAGTTCCTCGGCATTGGTCGCGACCAGGCACATGCGCTCGTCGTAAATACGGAAGGTCTTGGGAGGGGTCAGGATGATGTGCACGGTTGAGCATTCGCCTTTTTCGGCTACAAAATTTTTCAACATCCGGATAAAATCCTGGTTCTCCTGCTGGAAGAGCTGCTCGTCGAGAACCCGGCTGGCCGTCGACCCTACCAGGCCGATAAGGTCCCGGAGCCTGAAGCGGACAAAGCCTTCAACGTTAAGTATCGACGAGTTTTGCAGATACCGCGATATTCTGCTTTCAACACGCCTCTGAAACTGTTCCAGCAGCCTGCGGTCGGCGTTAAGATGGTCCCGGACAAGGTCCCAGTCGTCCTTGTCCAGCCATTCCGCTTTCCTGCGCAACTCTTCGCCTATGAGGGACTCCCACTCGGCTACGAGCAACGCGGCAACCGCCGTCGCTATCGCGGCCCGGAACCCGGAATGATCCCGCCGCCCGAAGAAACGCTTTTCATAAAGGCGGCAGCGAAAGCACCCGGCCGGTTTCTCCCGATAGCTGACGCGTAAGCCTTTGCCGCGCAGGATCCTGAACTCGCGCCGGAGGTAGTCGCCAAGAAGCTTTGCCCGCTCAGGTTCAGTGGCGACCAACAAATCCATATTTCCAGGACTCCTTTCACACCCGGATACTACATGGTAGACGCCCTCCCCATGCAATATAACCAAAAGAAGGCCTTCGCTTTTCGCGAAGGCCTTCTTTTGGGTGTGTGTCGGAAACCGAAGGGATTGGCCCTACTAATCCCTCAAACATCTCTAAGTTTCATGTCTAAAACCGGTCTATCTCAAAAACCCTTAAACACGTTATCGTTGTGGTACTCGGCAAACTCAGGGGAAATCTTATGTTTAACAACCATGGCCCGGCCGTTCTGCCGGTCGCGGGGATCTACGTGAATGACCCTGTTCCTGTTGAGATCAAGGCCCAGGGCGCCTACTTCAAACATGACGTAATGGTTCGGGCAAAGCACCAGCAGGTTTTCCTGGGCGTCAGGTCCACCCAGGGAGAGCGGTTTCAAATAATAGCCCGTCACGAGCGGTTCTCCCGAACCCAGCGTCCACTGGTGGTTGCAGAGCTGGCAGGTGTAGTTGTACAATGCTTTCAGTTCTTTAACCGGTGCCGTTTCTGCGGCCAGCCTGTCACTCCAGGCCGACCTGGCCTCGTTTCCCATTGGCGATCGCACCCCCATCAGTTCTTCCTCGGTTTCCTTTTGTTTGCGCGAACAAGATTCTGTTCTTCTACCATATCATAATCTCCAAACCTTGGCAAAGTTATTGGGGTTGCCTGTCAAAAACGGTTACCCGTCCGCCCATACTTGGCACATAAGCGTCACAGGACGTATTATAAGGCAGAAGAGGATATACAAAGGAGGTGTTTGCTAATGCCTCAAGTCGGTGCCAACATACGGCAGGCAAGAGAAAGGTCCGGCATCAGCCAGCGACGGCTGGCGGCCCGGACCGGCCTGTCGCCCCAGTTTATCAGCGACATAGAACGTGGGCGAACCCCGCCCAGCATTAAGACCCTGAAGTTAATCGCCGAGGTCTTAAACGTCCCCCCGGCAGCGCTTATGGAAGAAACCGGACTGCCCGGCGAAACGCCACAGGTGGCAAAGGTTCCTCTCCTGGGACGCGTGCCTGCGGGAAGCCCTGTTTTATCCGAGGAAATCTTTGAGGACGAGATTCCTCTTCCCCGGCAGTGGGTCAAAGAACCCTCGTTTCTTCTTAAAGCCAGGGGTACAAGCATGGTGGATGTCGGCATTGAGGATGGCGACCTGGTGCTGGTGCGCTGCCAGCCGGCGGCGGAAAACGGGCAGGTCGTAATCGCCCGGATTAACGGGGAGGTAACCTGCAAGCGCTTTTACCGCAGTGGCCCCGAAGTCATCCTGGAACCCGCCAACCCCGGCTTTAAACCATTGCGCTACCAGGCCGCGGACGTCGAGATCGTAGGCATCGTCACCCACATCATCAAGACGCTATCCTGACGGATTGGCGTCGCATTGATTATTGAGCTTTGGGCACCGGGCATTGGGATATTTTGACTCTTAGGACCAACACTTAACTACTGACTACTGACTACTGACTGTTAACAACTTATGACTTCTTTTGTGTAAACCCGTAACTCCCGATGTTTACCCCAACAAGACGGTACTCGGGATTACAATAGGCATAGGGTTTTGCCAGGGAGAAATCCAGGCGCCCCGATTCCGTCAGGATATCCTTGCTGTAGTGAACAGTCACAACCTCCGCGATGAAGACATCGTGAGAACCGAGGCTGACGACCTGCTGGACCTTGCACTCGATGTTAACAGGGCACTCCTTAATCAACGGTGCCTTGACCTTCCGAGCGGGAACGGCAGACAGCCCTGTTTCCTTAAATTTGTCAATGTCTTTGCCGGAAACGGTACCGCACCAGTCAACGACTTTCACCTGGTCGCTGGAAGGAATGTTGACGACAAACTCCCCAGACTCCTTGATCAGCCGGTGAGAATACCGTGACGGGCGGACACTGACGTAAACCATCGGCGGTTCGGAGTTGAGGATGCCGGTCCAGGCGATGGTGATGATGTTGGGTTTCTCGCCTTCCAGAACAGAGGTAACCATAACGGCAGGAACTGGAAATAGGGCCGGAAACGGTTCTCGAACGACCTTGTCTATCGTTGATCCCTCCCGCGCGTTTTATCTGATGCTAACTTCTTTTGCCAGAGGTGTCAATATCTATCTATGAACAAATGCCTCTTATGGGTCGGCCTCTTGCTTATCCTCTTCTCGGCGGCGAGTCTCGTCCTGGTCCTCTCCCTATCATTCCCGGGACGAACTTAGACAGGCAAACCGGCTGCAAAAGAAAAGGTCCCCGGGAGGGGCTCTTTATCATTTCCCTTCTGCAAATCCCTATGATCAAATACTGCTTTCTTCGTTGCCATTTCTCTTCTCGTTCCTCCTCTTCTCGTCTAATGCTTGCCGCCTCAGTAAAAAGGCACGGCTGTTAACCTCTCTCAACTTTGGTTTTACGATATCCAAAAGCGCTTCCTCCAGCACCTCTGCGGGGAAAGGCAGGAGCCCGGGCAGTGCGGCCGCGATCCCGAGAAGAACAGAGTTGGCGGCCCGGACGTTCCCGGCCTGGCGGGCCAATCCGTCGGCATCGATCAGCACCGCCTCCGGCACCCTTTGCTTCAGGTAAGCAGTTAATCCAAAACCTTTCTTATCTGAGCGGACCCTCTTCAATCTCATCTGCAGAGCGAATTTAAACTAGTTTAATACATTTTAAGCCGGTTGTCACGATTAAGGAGATCCTCTTTGTTCTCGGCGTAGCGTTCCAAATGGGGCATCAACTGCCGTCCGAACCTTTCCTTTCCCACCCGCAAAGGGTTGTCAACGGGATCGACGGCTTTGACCTCGTGCTTACAAAGCGTTGTGGCAACCCTTTCCCCGACGGGAACAATACGGTCGAACTCAAAAACCTGCTCAAGCTCCATGACGAATCCTACCCCTACCTCCATCTCCCACTCGGAGGGGCTGCGGTAGCTCTCTTCCTGCCCTTCACGGTGGGGGTGGCAGGGAAAGCAATACCAGAGCAGGGGCAAGTGGAGGCTTTCCTCCAGGATGCTCCAGACCGTTGAGGCCGCGCGGTCCTGCCATCCTCCGGGAACGCCGCTGGTTTGGCGGTAACGGTAGGCCGTACCGAACAGGTCCCAGTTCTTAAGGCCGCACAGCATAATGGCCTCGCTGGTGAAAGGAATCCCCGACTGGCGGGTCCCGGTGAAGCCCGGGGCCTCACCGACGATTAACACCCGGGGCTTAAACTCAAACATTTTGGTAAGGTACAGGGCCAGGTTTCCCCGGCGGTAAGCGCTGCCCGACGCTTCTTCATGGTACTGGTTGAAGACCCGAGGACCGGGCCTGATCATCGGCAGACGGTTGATTATCGCCGCTAGGGCGGCGTATTCGGGTTTGATCAACACAAGAGCACTCTCCTTAAAGGGCGTTAAAGGACGTTGAAAAACACTCTTTTAAGCTTTGCTTCCTTGTACATTCGGTCACCCTTGTACATTCGGTCACCAAGGATACTTTCCTTCTAGTTTCACCTGAGAAACCCGTTGCGAAACTGCGCCCGTCTTGGCATCGGTATTTTTGCAGCGTTCTCCCGGCAAGATGCTATAAACCACCCGCAATCCGTTATACCATAGAAGGAAACGACGCCCCGTTGTCTAATTCACCTTTTGCTTACGCAGGCGGAGGTAAAGGATGGCTGAGGCAGGAAGAACAACATACGAAGATATCCTCGAAAAGCTGCAGGTCTTGGCCGATCCCGCGGCGGTAGAGGGCATGGCCAAATACGGGATTACCCCCGTCATAACCTTCGGCGTGTCGATTCCCAACCTTAGAAGGATAGCCAAAGAAACCGGGCGGGACCACGACCTTGCCCGGCGGCTCTGGGCGGCGGATATTCGCGAAACCAGAATCCTGGCGAGCATGATCGATGATCCGAAGCTGGTCACCGAAGAGCAGATGGAAAACTGGGTCAAAGATTTCAACTACCCTGAAAAAACGGTCCTTGCTATCGGGTCTGGGTTTATCCCCGAAAGCAACTTTGCTCAAAGCTTCGGGCACCGTTCTTAGCGAAGGTGAGGTCAGCGTGATTGCCGACGAGG
>NZ_JBQXEZ010000033.1:0-16496 GCF_052618305.1 Desulforudis sp. DRI-14
TCGCTTGCGGGGATAAACCCAGACCCGAATAGCAAGGGCCGTTTTTCAGGGTAGATGTTGGATATTGGAAGTTGGAGTCGGGAAATTCAGAAGAGTGGGAGCAGGAAATCAGAAGTGGTATCACTCACCTCTAACTTCTCACCTCACACCTCTCGCACGGGGGGTGCAACCAGATAGTGGTTGATAGGAACAGGATATCCGTATTGGTAATCTTCGTTTTGTCATTGATGATTATGACGTGCGTTGGGTGCTGGGACAAGAAAGAGGCCGAGGACCTGGGCTATGTCCGGGCGACCGCCGTCGACCGGGCGCCGGGGGGGAAGGTCCGCCTGATCGCCCAGGTACCCAACCCGCGCGCTCTCGGAGGCGGCGGGGGAATGGCGGGAGTTACTCCCGGAGCGAGCATTCCCGCCAAGCCCTACCGCAATTACGAAGGCGAGGGAGCGACCGTTTTTAACGCCATACGGGAGATATCGCTTCATTCCCCCCGGCAGCTCTTCTGGGCGCAGAACGGATTGGTCATCTTTTCCGAAGGACTGGCACGGCAAGGTATCGACCAGCACTTGGATTTCTTTGAGCGGAGTATGGAGATCCGGCGGCGCCTCAACCATGTCCTGGTTACTCCGAGCGAGTTGTCCTTGCTGCTGGATATCCCCGGTACGCAAGAGAGTATTCCGGCAGGCAGAATGGAAGAAATCATAAGGAAGAACAACATACTGTCTTCACGTTTTGCCGTCGTTAACCTCAGTGAATTTCTCAAAATGCTGGCCGCTGAAGGGCAGGATGCGTACTGCGGGGTAGTGCGGGTATTGCGTAACCCCACCCGTCCCGGCATAGTGCAGCAACCGAACGCGCCGGAGCCCGTCTTCATCCTCGAACTGAGCGGTGCTGCCGCCTTTCGGGGGGACCGTTTCGCCGGTTATCTCACCGAGCGGGAAACGCGCGGCGTACAGTGGGCCCAAAACAAGGTTCAAGGTGGCGCTGTTACCGTTCCCAGCCCTTCTGGGGGCGGACGGGTAACTCTGGAGATTATTGCTGGTGGGAAGAGCCGGATCATGCCGGACATCCAGGACGGGAGGCTCCTGGCTACGGTAGAGGTCAGGGGGGTCGAGGCCGATGTCGCCCAGAGCGAGGGCACGCTGGACCTGACCCGCCCCGAGGCGGTCGAGGCTTTGAACCGGGCCCTGGCGCAGGCTGTCGAGCAGGAAATAACGGCGGCGGCCGACAAGGCCCAGGAACTCGGCTCCGATGTTCTCGGGGTGGGAGCGGCCTTCCACCGGAAGTTCCCGCGGGAGTGGCGGGAGATGAAAGACAGCTGGCCGGAAATCTTCCCCGGCGTCGAAATCACGGCTCGTGCCGAGGCTTCGGTCCGGCGCACCGGCTTCATCGAGAAGGGCATAGGGGTCAAACCTTAAGTTTTCTTAAATTCTTTTAAAAAGAGCCTGACCCTAATAAATGTGAAAAACCTGAAGGTCCGACCCCATGATCGAGAGGCGAGATGTATTGAACCTGTTTCTTCTGTTTCTGTTGTTCGTGTCCATCATCGCTTTTGAAGTGCCGAAACTCGTCCGCCAGAGAATGTATCGTGAACTCTGGGCCTTCGCCGGGGTTACTTTCATTGCCATGGTGCTGAGCTTCGGGGTGGCGCTCAAGCTGCCCGTCCCCAACATTACCAAAGGGATTGAGGCCGTGGTCCGGCCTGTGTACCTGGCCTTTCAGCATCTGCTTACACAGTGAATCCACCCCGCATTCCATGTAAGATGCGCGCTTTAGGGGCATACTAAGACAAATCCATTCCAGGAGGTAGGAACAGTGAGCGTTCATTGCACCGTCAGCAACTGCCAGTGGTGGGGCCAGGGCAACCATTGCATGGCCGAGGGGATTCTCATCACCAGCGACACTTTGGCCAACCGTCTTGAAGACAAGTGGGACTACCCGCACACCGACCAGATCGTGCAGATGAACAAGGGCACGACCCCGGTAAACACCTGCATGGAATCGTGTTGCAAGACCTTCGTTCATCAGAAGAAAGGTTAAGCAGCGCCCCGCAGCAAATGTTTCCGCCTGGTCCGGCGGTTGCAAGCCGGCCAGGCCTTTTTTCTCCCTAATGTAAGTCTTCCAGCGGGTCGGTGACTTCCCGCGCCCCGAGGCCGGACGCATGTTCCGGGTAAGGCCGTTGCTTTGGACCAAACACTTCATCATACCGCTCTATGAACTGATATGGAAACGGAGGAACTGCGATGTCGGCCATACTATCCGGAATCCTGGGGGCACTACCCACAACCAAAGAAATCTCCGCCGGCGAAGCCCACATGCTCTGGGAAAACCTTACTATACAGTATGACATTCTGGAACTCAGCCTCTTTTTTAGAAGCTGACACCGAATTCAAGGTGCTGCTGACCCAAGACTGGAGAGAACGTTAACTTCGCAGATCAACAAGCTGGAGCAGCTGCTCCATGAGCACGGGGTGCCTCTGCCGGAGCGCCCGCCCGAGGACGTCGGTGATGAGCGGCGGCAGCGGCGGCAAAGAACTGATCTTCCGGACAATCCTGCGCGGGATGCAGGAGTGTATTAACATACACTGACCTCAGACTTCCGGCATCTGACTTCCTTATGGGCGAGGACCATCGATTTCATCGTTGGTCCCCAGGTTTTCACCCTTGACGTCGATCTCGTTAATGCCCGCCACGTCGTCACGCTTGAGGTCGGTGGGACCTTTAACGAAGTTCTTGCGAATCTTCAGGTCGCCGCCCTTCGGCACGTCCTTGTCCTTTTTCATGTTCTTACCTCCTAAGTAGAAATCATAAGCTGCTAAGCGATCGAGAAGATGCTAAAATTCGAACCTTTCAAAAACGAGCATGACGAGGAAGACAGCGCCGGACGGCGCGGAGCGTACTGAAAAGGATGTCGGATGCCTGAAGTCAGAGATCTGACAAAGAAACAATTACTCCGAGGCCGATAACGATCCGGCTGGTGGTAGTGCCGCTCAAGCCGTTCTCACCTCCCGCAAAGGCGTTGGCGTAAGATTTGAGTGAGCTTTCTTCAAGTAAGTTGCCCTAAAACATAAAAATTTATGGCCGAGGTTCGATGGGCTCGCCGCCGGGACCCCTCCCGGGATAGCTGTTGGGTTCGAAGGGCGTGCTTCCGGAAGGGTCGGGGGCCGCGTTGTAGTCCCAGTAGTCGCCGATGGCCTCGTGGGTGGTCCGGCAGGCCTGCCCGCCGCTGGGCGTGGCCGATTGCTTGTCGCGCCGCGGGTTTTTCTTCACAGTTGTCGCCTCCACGTAAGTCTTGTATTAGACTGCCCGCTCGAAAGAACGATATACAGTGCCTCAAAGCCCGAAAAGCCGCCTTTTTTAAGTAAGGCGGCTTTTCGGCCAAAGTTATTGCAGCGGCACGTACAGGGCGTTTTCCTGGTCGTTGTAGTGCGCTTCGTACTTGCCTTTGGTGCGGATGTCGAAATGTTTGAAGAACCCTTTGGCGTGAATCTTCGTTTTCTTCAAGTTGAGACCGTCTTCGCTGGGCCTAATGCGAATGGTCTTGGTGTCCGGGTCAAAGGCCAGCTCGAAGCGGTCGCCTTTAACGTATTTCCTCGCCAGTTTGTTTAAAACGATCGAGGATTTTGACAGGGATACCGTGGGTTTGGGTTCTCTCCGCGGACCGCGTTCCTTGGGCGTGTACACCTGAAAAGCCATTTGCTTACCTCCCGATGGTTAATTTTCTTAAGTTACCAATATTATGTCCATGCGCCGGCCTTTTAAACATTAGTTTAAGAAAACGCTCAATATCCGTATTTCGATCGAGGTTGAGTATTTGCTTAAAAATCCGTCGATTAAGCTTCCTAATATTGATTAAGCCTGTAAAGAAGTTATAGATACAAAAGCCCAAAGCGGTTTTACATAACGCTCTGGGCTTTCTGGGGGCAACGCTTCTAATTATCGGGAACAGTGCTCTATTCAGCAGAGTTATTTAATCGGTTGCAGGGCGGCTCCTTCGATTGCGGCTTTGTATTCCGCGATGAGTTTGGCGAAAATCGCTTTGACGGGCAGGATTTCCTTAATGCGGTGCACGTTTTGTCCGCAGAAGACGACACCCTCGTCAACGTTGCCCTTCTGGCTGTTGTCCAGGGCGCGGATGATGCAGTAGTCCTTGGAGCAAACCTTCAGGCATTTTTCGCATTCCCTGGGCTTGGGAGCCTCGTCGCGCATGATCTTTTCCACGAAGGCGTTCCTGAGGGCCCGTCCGGGCATGCCTACCGGGCTTTTGATCACGACGACATCTTCGGCGGTGGCCTCCAGGTACTTTTGCTTGAAGGCGTCGGCAACGGTACATTCTTCGCTCAGGACGAAACGCGTGGCGAGCTGAACGCCGTCCGCACCCAGGCGGATCATTTCCGCGATGTCGGCGCCGGTGACCATGCCTCCGGCCGCGATCACCGGAATGTCGACGGTCTGCTTGATTTCCGGGATGATCTCCTTAACCGAGCGGTCGGTGCCCAGGTGGCCTCCCGCCTCGCAGCCTTCAGCCACTACGGCTGCGGCGCCTTGTTTCTCGGCCAGCCTGGCCAGCCTGGCGGAAGAGACAATGGAGACGATGGGGATGCCGGCCTCCTTGCCCCAGGCGAAAACGTCCCGGGAAAAACCGGCGCCGGTAAAGACGATATCGATCTTTTCTTCGATGGCCGCCTTGACAAGAGCGGCGAATTCCCGCACGGCGAACATAACATTGACGCCGATGATGCCCCGGCTCAGGCTCCGGGCCTTCCTGATTTCCGCCCTGAGTTCCTCCAGGGCCATGCCGGTGGCCCCGATCACGCCGATGCCGCCGGCGTTGGCCACCGCCGCGGCGAGGGGCGCCGTCGAAACCCTGAGGGCCATGCCTCCCTGGATGATGGGGTAACGGGGCAGGAGCCGGCCGATCTGCAGTTTTGGAAACACTTCTTCATTCCCGCTTTCCAAACTAATGTTACAATGTTTACGCTAAATGTGCACAGGCTAACGAAATTCGTTGTATCTCTATAGATTCCTCTACGAAAATCTACCCATTTTTTTATTGTGGCGTTTTTTGTTTCTTAAATTCGGATCTCAAGGTCTGGGCCAGGATGCCGGCGACCGTGCCCATAAGCATGGAGCCCAGCATGAAATAAAGCGGGAGATCGGCGGCTTTGGGCGGCAAGGTCCCGCCGCTTTGGGCGATCAGGTGGCCTTTCAGCCAGAGGCCTCCTATGAAGACAGGGGAGACGAACAGCATCGCCAGCAGATAAACTGCAATCTTGCCGAACATGCAAAACACCTTCTTAATGGCATTCAACATTCAGCGCTCAGCATTCAGGCAAGGATTAAACCCCGTAATCTGAGTGCTGACAGCTAAGCGCTAAGTGCGGGGCGAAGCCCGTTTCTGAGCGCTGAGAGCTAATAAATAATCCCGCGGTTTGCAGCCGCGGGACATTCGTTCTTCCGCTGGGGGCATTACTACGTGTTCCCCAGCCTTACCACGGAGCCGGTACAGGTGGAGACTGCACCGTGAACCATTTCCCCCGCTTCTCCACTCGGGTGGTCCCCGGTCGTGCTCAAGACCGGTTGCTTATATATCATACCACCGATTGAACAGATATTCAAGCGGTTTGCGTCAACCCGGCGGAAATCACTGGCCGAACCCTTTTTGCTGCCAGAGGAAAACGATCACGATAACCAGGAAGATGATGCGGATGACCCACTGGGTGGTTTTGTTCACCCTGCGCATGGCTGCACCTCCAATCGCGGCTTAGTAAATCGATCCTTTAAGCGTTATAATATCCTAAAATGAGAAAGGACGGTGGTCAAATGCCTCATCAACTGCCGCCTCTACCTTACGCCTACGACGCCCTGGAGCCTTATTACGACGAACAGACGATGCGCCTGCATCACGACGCCCACCACAAGGCTTACGTCGACGGTTTGAACAATGCCGAGGCCAAGCTCGCCGAGGCGAGGGAGAAGGGTGATTTCGCCCTGGTCAAGCACTGGGAGCGCGAGCTGGCGTTCCACGGTTCGGGGCACATCCTGCACACCATGTTCTGGGAAAACATGGCCCCCAACGCCGGCGGCTCCGCCGTAGGGCCGATCGCCGTACAGATTGACCAGGATTTCGGCGGTTACGACGTCTTCAAGAAGCAGTTTTCGGCCGCCGCCGTGGCTGTTGAGGGTTCCGGCTGGGCCGTTCTGGCCTGGAACCCGGGGTTCGGCAAGCTGGTCGTCTTGACGGCCGAAAAACACCAAAACCTGACCCAGTGGGGGGTCGTCCCGCTCCTGGTCTGCGACGTGTGGGAACATGCCTATTACCTCAAATACCAGAACAGACGGGCGGCATGGGTGGAAGCCTGGTGGAACCTCGTCAACTGGGAGGACGTCAACCGCAGGTGGACCGGCTGCGCCGGGCGTTGAGAACGATCCGACCACCAAGACGCCAAGACCGCCGGGTCTTGGCGTTCTTCTCCACCTTGGCGTCCTCGGCGTTCTTGCGGTTGAGAAGCCTCATATCAGTTTAAACCTGTATGTTTCCTGCTCCAGCTCGTCCAGGAAACGCGCCATTTCCTCCCGTCTTTGCTCGCCGAGAGCCTTCCCTTCGGCGGTGACGAGGCTCGCCGGGAGTTCTTCGCTGAACTTCCTGAGGAGCTTAATGGCCGAAGGCAGGTCCGGCGTCCAGTCGTCGAGGCCGACGATCGACAGGATGCGCGCGACGCCGATGGCACCCATGAACTCAAGGACGTCGGCGTCGTGGAAGAACCGCGCCTCCGGCGAGTCGGCGGGAGGGGTGTAGAACATGTGCCCGCGGATGACGGACAGGACCTGGGCAAGCTTGGCTGACGGGAAGCCGAGGGCCGGCAGGAGTTCCCCCGCAACCTGCGCGGAACGCGCGGCGTGGTCGACCCCGTTTTGGCGGAGCGCGGGGTAAGCCCCGAGGTCGTGGATCATGGCCGCCGCCCACAGCACGTCGTCGTCGAGGTCATGCCCGGTTCCGAGCTGCCAGGCCAGCTTATAAACGCGGCTGCAATGAGCCAGGCCCCAGGCCGGGTGGGTTCCTTCTTTGTGTATCAGCCTGTTCAGATTTTCTCTCCACAAAACTGAAACCCCTCCATCGCCCACACACTGTAGGTAGTCCTCTTTCCTCTTTCCTCATCTGCCGCCTAATTCCTCTACCGCCGGGCCAATCCTTTTCCGGCAGGACTGCAAGGCGGGCGTTGACTATCCCCGGCGGACAGGCGACAATGGAGAGAGTTAATAAGGAGGTAAAGAGGTAAAGCGGAGGAAAGATGAAGAACGAGGTCAAGGGCTTTCTCTTTGTAGCGGCGGCGGCGATGCTGTGGGGGCTGGCGGGAACGGTCGCCAAGTACATGTTCAACCAGGACGTCAGGCCGGTTCACGTCGCCGAGATGCGGGCCGTCCTTTCTTTTTTGCTGTTGTTCGTCTATCTCGCGGTCGCAAACCGGAAATGCCTGTGGTTCGCCCGGAGCGACCTGCTGTTTATGGCTGTCTTTGGGATGGTCGGCGTGGCCGGGGTTCAGGTCACCTACCTGATGGCGATCAAGGAGACCAACGTCGCCACGGCCATCTTCCTGCAGTACCTGGCGCCGGCCCTCGTGCTGGTTTATGGGGTTTTGCGGCGTGCGGAGCAGCTCACCCTCTGTAAATTGGCCGCCCTGGCGCTGGCCGTGGGAGGCGGTTACCTCATCGTTACCGGCAAGGTTGGCGGCGGCCTGGCGACGACGCCCTTAGGCCTGGCCTATGGGCTGGCCTCGGCCGCTTTCTTTGCTTTTTATACCCTTTTCGGCAAAAAGGGCCTCGAGAAATACGGCGCCTGGACGCTTACGGTATACGGCTACGGGTTCGCCGCCGTCCTGTGGTGTTTCGTCCAAAACCCTGTGGGGGTATGGCTGGCTTATAACTGGACGGAGCGGCTCTTCTTCGTCTACATCGCCGTTTTTGCCACTGTACTGCCGTTCGGGTTCTTTTTCGAAGGGCTGAAATACTTAAGCCCTACCAAGACCGGGATCATCAGCACCCTGGAGCCGGTGGTCGCCGCCGTCCTGGCCTTCCTCCTCCTGGGCGAGCGCCTGGCCTTGATGCAGATCGCCGGGTGCGGCCTCATCCTGGCGGCCGTAGTGCTGATCCAGACCCGGCCCGGCGCCCCGGAGCAACATGTCAACGAAACCGTAGGCGACAGATCCGAACTGAGCGCCGGGACTAAGCATTGAGCACTGAGACGAAGAACCGCTCAGGATGCCAGGAAGCGCAGAAACCCTCTTATTACAAACCGCCAAGGTCGCCAAGACCGCCAAGGTGGGAAGAGGACCATACCGCAGTCAGGATCGCCAAGAGGCGGGCTAAGTTATCCCGCCCAACGCTCAAAGCCTAATCAGGGTTATTAAAATTAGGTATTGACATAGAAGGTCCAATGCCCAACGCTAGGTTACATGCAGTTCGACGACATCCCTGTCGGCCAGCACATAATCTCTGGGAACGGTCTGGCCTTCGAACCTGGCGGAGCCCCAGATGCGGGCGAATTTCAGGCGGGCGGGGAAGTCGCGGTGGATGGCCGCGGCCAGGTCGAGCACGGTGCTTCCGGCCTTCAGGTAGAACGGGGCGGTCATGTCGGCCGGCTTGCCGGGCGTTTTGCCGAAGACCCTGATGACCCCCAGGCTCCGGAAGACCAGGGGGCGCAGGTCTTCCAGGCCCGTGCCTCTGGCCGCCGAGACCGGGATGATCTCCGGGTCGGGCCGCAGCTCCCGGATGACCGCCAGGTTTGACGGGGCATCGGGATGGTCCATCTTGTTGGCGATGACGAGGTACGGTTTGGCAAGCAGTCTCTTCTTGGCCAGGAAATCGAGGCAGGTCTCGAGCTGTTCCAGGCAGTCGGACGCGCCGATGTCGATGACCACGAGGAGCGCGTCGGCGGCCCTCAGGGTCTGCATCATTCCGGGGACCACCCCTTCCTCCGTGAAAGGGGGCGTGTCGACGAGCTGAACGAGAGCCTCTTCGTAGGGCATCATCCCGGCCAGAGGGACGGCGGTGGTGAACGGGTAGTCGGCCACCTTGGCCTTGGCCCGCGTCAGAGCGCAGATCAGGGCCGACTTGCCGGTGTTGGGGAAGCCGAAGAGGACGGCTTGGCCGGCACCCTGGCGCTCAACGTAAAAGGGGTCGGCTCCGCCGGTTTTGCTTTTCCTTTTTTGCTCCTGTTCTTCCCGCAGTTTGGACAGGCGGCGCTTGAGATCGGCCTGGAGCTTTTCAGTCCCCTTGTGCTTGGGGATGACGGCCAGCATCTCCTGCAAGGCCTCGATCTTTTCCTCCGTCGTGGTGGCCGCCTTGAATGCCTCTTCCGCAGCGTAGTACTGCGGCGTCAGATTCGCCGGCATTTGACCGCACCTCGCCCCAATCGGCTGACTGATCTTTCAATCACCATTTTACCGGTTCGGCCTCGGGACGTATACTTAATTTAGTCGTCGGTCGTCGGTCGTCAGTCGTCGGCCTCGAAGGAATTCGCTGCAATCAGGGTCAGGCCTTCCTAACGCCTTAAGAGGGATCGGTATTGGACAAGGTGATCGTCAGCGCCAAAAAGATAAGCGATGTAACAGGATATGATGTGGCCATTGCGGACCCGGAAGCAACCGTCCAGGATTACCTCAACGCCTTGAACGAGGCCATTGAAAACCTGGGGCTCCACCGGGGCCGCGCCCGCCGCAGGACGTGCAAGGGTTGTGACCTGTGCTGCGCCGAACGGCTTCCCCTCACCGTCATCGACGTCCTGCGGCTCAGGGCGGAAACGGCGCCGGACGCCGCCCTTAACGCGTGGCTTGAGCGTTATGCCCACGTGCTGGCGGAGGGCCCGGTAGTGGACATCACGATGAGCCGACCTATTGACGGGCGCTGTTGCCTGCTGGACAGGGCTAGCCGGACTTGCCGCCTTTACAGCGCGCGCCCGCTGGTGTGCCAGACCTTCATCTGCAGCCCTCAGACTAAACGGGCCAGGCGGCTGCGAGATCTGATAGTCAACAAGGGGGAGGACCAATTAGTGAGGGAATGGCTGCTCGAAGCCCGCAGGACCGGTAGCGATCCCGTTATCCATGAGGGTTACAACGCGGCGCCCCGTCTGAAAGATTACCCGCCGACGCCGTTCGAGGGCAAAGAGAAATACAGTCAAATCCTGCTGAGGGATATATGCACCCCGGGCTTGTGGAAGGAACTGACGCTTCGCTTGTAGGGTGCGAGTGCAGGGTGGTATTCTGTAGACCAGGTGTAAAAACAACCTTGATTGGAGTGAACTTCAGCCATGTTGATCGGTCTGGTGGGGCTGCCCCTGGCAGGCAAGACGACTCTTTTTAACCTGTTGACCGGGTCGGATTTGCCCACAGGTCCTTTTTCGGGAGGCGGCGTCAACACCGGCATGGCCGACGTGCCGGACAAGAGGATCGACTACCTGTCGTCGCTGTACAAGCCGCGCAAAACGGTATATGCCCGGATCCAGTTTAAGGACATCCCCGGCGTGCAGAGCGGGGCCGGACCCGGGGCTGCCGGCAAATTTCTGGAAGAGGTCTGCACCGCCGACCTGTTGGTCCAGGTTGTGCGCGCGTTTGCGTCGGATGAGGTGCCTCACATCTCCGGCACGGTGGATCCGATGAGGGACGTGGCGGATTTTCAAACCGAACTGCTCCTGGCCGACATGGGCGTTATCGAGAGACGTATCGAGCGTATCAAGGGCGGGAAGAAGCCGCCCAAGACGGCCGCCGTCGAGCTGGACGTGCTGCAGCGCTACCTTGCGGCGCTTGAGGCCGAACGGCCGGTAAGCAGCGTTGAGCTTTCCGAGGAAGAGGCCGAGGTCATGACGGTTTATAATTTCCTGACCGAAAAGCCGGTGATCCTGGCCGTCAACCTGGACGAAGAACAGCTGCGTTCGGGAACGTACCCCCGACGGGACGAACTGGAGGCCTACGCGGGCGAAAGGGGTTTCCCGGTCGTAGAAGTCAGTGCCCAGGTGGAAAAAGAGATCAACGAACTCCTCCCTGAAGACAGAGCGGAGTTTATGGCCGATCTCGGGCTTTCCGAATCGGGACTTGCGCGTCTGGCCCGCGTGGCCTACGACTACCTTGGCCTGATTTCCTTTTTCACAGTCGGCGAGGATGAGGTCCGTGCCTGGACCATACGCAAGGGGACAGCGGCTCGGAGGGCTGCCGGAAAGGTACACTCGGACATTGAGCGCGGGTTCATCAGGGCCGAGGTCTTCCACTACGACGACCTCTACGAGCTGGGCAGCCCGGCCAAGGTCAAGGAGAAGGGCCTGTTTCGTCTGGAAGGCAAGGAGTATGTGGTGAAGGACGGGGACATCATCAACTTCCGCTTTAACATCTAGAAGAGTGCTGCAAAAGCCAAGACACTGGTTTTGGTACAGACGTCTTTCAGGATACGACCGTCCTTTGGAAGTTACCCTTAAGACCGCTCAAAAAGAGGTCCGAGGCAAGAGGTCAGAGGTCGGTTACGGGAAGCGATCGCTTCGCGATTGCAAGTCTATAATCCTTAGCAATCGCTCTGCGGATTTCATCAGGTCAGATTTCTGACTTCTGGCATCCGACATCCTTTTTGCCAGGCGCAGTTTTTCAGCGGTCTCCTAGGGGTGGCAGAATCCTGAAGGCGGGGTGAGAAAATCGTAAAGAAGAAAACGATCTACTGTTCCGTCAGAAGAAGCTGGACTCGCAAGCCGGGGACCCAGGTCGTCCCGAACAAGAAGAGATACACCCGCAAGCGCGACAAAGAAATCCTGAGGAAAGAGAAGGACCTGTCGGGCGACGACGACAGGCCCTTCTCTTTCTAATGCCAAAGAACGCCAAGGGTGCTAAGAGGAAAAGTAACGGGATTAGGAATTCAACCGCCAAGGTCGCCAAGAACGCCAAGGGGAACCTGGATGGTATTCTGAGTTTAACCCAAGGCATCATAGGTTTCAAAAATCCTTTGGCCTGGCTTCTTGGACTCTCGGCGATCATTGTCGTTTTAGATATTTCCTGGCGTCTTGGCGGTTATTGCTTAATGCTCCTCCGGCCTCCGACTTCCGACCTCCGTTGAACAGCCCGGTGCAATTCGCCTTAGCGAGTTGCTTCGCGTCCGACCTCCGACTTCCGACTTCCGACCTCCTTCATGGTCGGTCTCCCCGCGACAGTATCAATTCGGCGGCCTTTTTCTGCGATGCGGCCGCCTCGCCGACCGCTCTCCCCATGATGGTGCGCAGGGTGTTGTCCATGATCTCGGTCTGAATCAAAGCATAGGCCAAAGCTGCCATCCGGGCGTCCTTTTCATAATCCTGCAGCATGTCCATATCGGTAAACTTCATCACTAAAGTCACTCCCTGGTCATGCTCTCGTAGTAGTCTTGAAGAAGAAGCTTGGATTTTTGCAGTTTTTTGCTTTCTTCCCTGAAAAAGTCGGCGATCTCTTTGTTTTCGCAATTACCGGCGTAAAAATCGCACTTGCGTGCGGCGACCTCCGTTTCGCTGATCACCTTGACCAGATAAGCTCCTTCCTTGATTCTCTGCACCGTGGTAGGGTCGAACTCTCTTAATTCCGGTTGATTTCGGTTGATGAGCTGAAAGAGATTAAACAATGGCGAACCCTCCTCGCGATAATTAGGTTGTTCAACGGGTGTGTCATTTATTCGGGCCGGTAATTCTCTTCTTTTGCATAAACGGGCGCCGAGGCTGGAAGCATGAAAATGGAATTAACGATAAAGGATGGATTTTTCATGCTCCTGGTTCTCGTGCGAACAATCATCCTTTTTGCGGCCGTCGTGCTCGTCCTGCGCCTGACCGGCAAGCGGGAGGTGGGACAGCTCCAGCCCTTCGAACTGGTGGTCATCATCATGCTTTCCGAACTGGCCTCGATTCCCATCGCCGACACCGATCTGCCGCTGATCAACGGCCTGGTGCCCATCTTCACCCTGCTGGTCGCCCAGGTGCTCCTGTCCTACGCCTCGTTGAAGAGCGAGCGGGCGCGCGGTATCATTTGCGGCAGGCCCAGCATCCTGATCGCGAACGGCAAAATCATGGAAAAGGAAATGTCGAGCATTCGCTACAACATCAACGACTTGCTGGAGCAGCTAAGAGCCAAGAACGTCCCGAACATCGCCGACGTGGAATTCGCCATCCTGGAGACAAACGGTAAGCTTTCCGTGATTCCCAAGTCGCAAAAACGCCCCGTCTGCCCTGAGGATTTGAATATCCCGACGTCATACGAAGGACTGCCCACGACCCTGATCATTGACGGCAACGTCCTTGAGAAAAACCTGAAGCAGATCAATGTCGATACGGGTTGGCTACGGAGCGAACTGGCCAAGTTCGGCATCCAGGATCTAAAAAGAGTCCTTTTCGCCAGCCTGGACACCAACGGGAAGCTGTTCTACCAGGTTAAGTCGTAGCATGCTGCATAGGGAAGCCGGATGCCGGAAGTCTGATGTCAGACCCGAGAAAACCCGTAAGGTCTTTCGTTTGGATCATACTCTGTGATCGTGGAGCGATCACTTCCCGTTCAGACCTCTGACCTCCGGCTTCAGACATCCTTATTGCGAGGGATCAAGGATTGCGTATTGTAGTAACGCTGCTCGTCATCCTGGCCATGGTCATTGGCGCCGGTGTATGGATGGTTCAGGCGCTGGATAAGACGGCTGACGACCTCGTCAAAAGAATAGACCAGATTGAAGCGCAGGTCCGCCAGGAAAAGTGGGACGAGGCCGAACGCACTTTGGCCGGCGTGCGCTCGCGCTGGGCGGAAATGAAGAGGTGGTGGGCGGTTTTCCTCGATCACCAGGAAATCGACAACATCGACTTCACCCTTGTCCGCATTGGGGAATACCTCTGGGCGGAGGACGAAGAGCTGGCGCTTGGCGAGGCGGCGGCGCTGAAAGAAATGGTTAGGCACATTCCTGAGAAGGAAGCCGTGACTCTGGAGAATATTCTTTAGCTTGGACTTAGGACTTAAGACGTAAGACGTAAGGATTTTAAAAAAGGAATTTGGCCGTGGGCCAAATTCCGACCAAATATCTTATGTCCTATGTCCTACTTCCTAATTGCGGCCGATCAGCATTGCCAGGACCGCGTCGCGCATTTCCTCCGGTTCTACGACCCTCGGGTGCAGAACGGGCTTCTTGTCCAGGTCCCGCAGCGCCGGCGGGACGCTCAATCCCGTGGCTTCCGCCAGCATTGACAGCAGTTCGAACTCGCTCTTGCCCGCAACCGTGTCTTCGCCCAGGATGGCCCTGGCCACGCTGGCGTTGAACTTAAACGGGCTGGCCGTGCTGACGATGACCGTCCAGGTCCCGTCGCCCGTCTCTTCCTTGTACCGCTCGTAGACCGCCTTGCCCACGGCGGTGTGGGTGTCGAGGACGTATCCCGTATCCTCATGCACCTTGCGGATCGTTTTCAGGGTCTCGTCGTCGCTGGCCCAGTCCGACCAGAAGAGTTCGGTGATCCTGTACCGCGTACTCCTGTCCACGTCGTAGCGGCCTTTGTCGCGCAGGTCGCTCATCCACCCGGATACCTTCTCGGCGTCGTGGCCGGTCAGCTCGTAGAGCAGGCGCTCGAGGTTGGACGAAACCAGGATGTCCATCGAGGGCGAAATGGTTTTTTCAAATCTGCGGTTCTTGTCGTAAGTGCCGGTGCGGATGAAGTCGGTCAGAACGTTGTTCGTGTTGGCGGCGCAGATCAGCCTGCGCACCGGCAGGCCCATCCGGCGGGCGTAGAACCCGGCCAGGATGTTGCCGAAGTTGCCCGTGGGCACCACGAAGTTGATCTGTTCGCCGGGCGCGATAACCCCGTTTTTAAGAAGATCGGCGTAAGCGGAGAAGTAATAGGCGATCTGGGGAACCAGCCGGCCCCAGTTGATGGAGTTGGCCGACGAGAATTTAAAGTTGTGTTCGGTGAGCTTTTTCACCGTTTCTGGGTCGGTGAAGATGGCCTTCACGCCGGTCTGGGCGTCGTCGAAATTGCCCCGCACGGCGAAAACGCCGACGTTGCCTCCCTCCTGGGTGATCATCTGCAGCTTCTGCACTTCACTGACGCCCTGGTTAGGGAAGAACACGATGATCCTGGTCTTGGGGACGTCCCGGAAACCTTCCAGCGCGGCCTTGCCCGTGTCTCCCGAGGTGGCCACCAGGATGACGATGTCGAACGGCTCGCCGGTCTTGGTCATGGAGCGCTGGAGCAGGTGGGGCAGAATCTGCAGGGCCATGTCCTTGAAGGCCAGCGTCGGCCCGTGCCACAGCTCCAGGTAATGGTCTCCTCCGGCGGTGCGCACGAGCGGGGCGATGGTGGGCGTATCGAATTTCGGCGCGCGGTAGGCGTTCGCCACGCACTCCCTGATTTCGCCGGCCGTAAAGTCGGTGAGGTAAGGCGCCAGCAAGGTCGCGGCCCGGTCCTGGTAGCTCATCCCGGCCATAGCCGCTATCTGTTCCAGGGAGAAGCGGACCCTGCTGTCGGGCACGAAAAGGCCACCGTCGCCGGCGATCCCCTGCTTGATGGCTTCGGCCGAGGTTAAGCCCTTCTGGCCGCCCCTGGTGCTTTCGTATAACATGGTGCTTCCTCCCGGCGGCGACCGTCAAAAACCGCTCATTTTTAGACGGTCGGCGTTTTGCGTTGTGGTGGTGAACTTAATGATAAGCTCATTAAAACATCATGTTATACGGTTAGTAAAGAGGGGAACAGCAAAAGCCCTCCAGTAACCCCTCAATGATGGGGGTCAATGCCGAGGCTCGCCACGCGCAGGGCCGTTCCCGCCGCCCGGTTGAGGTGCCGCAGTCGGGCGAGCGTCTCGGGAGATATATGCTCTTCGAGGCTGATTTGGGCCAGGGTTTCGCCCATCTGCCAGATGAACTTCTGGGCCTCCTTGACGTACTCCCGGACGAGGGCCACGTCGGCGATTCCCTCTTCATCCTCCCGGTTCATTAGGTTGACGCCCAAAAGGTTGATCCACTTCGTGCCCATCTTCTTTCTCCCCGCCTTTTTGGGATTCGAAGCTAGTGTAGGCAGCCCACGGCGTGTTTATAGATGGCCCTAATTTTTTTAGTACGCTCTGTAATACCATAGTTTGCCAATTTAGTACCCCGGTCCTATGCAAACAGGATCATCTGCTCATCCCTTCCTGCCGTACTTAGCCTAAAATGGAACAAACAATCAAGTTCCGGTAATCCTCCTCTAAAATGTTATGACTTTCCTATGCCTGGGACGTTACATCTCGGGGGGCGGGTTATGATTTACGGCTACCACGCTGAGGACAACGGGACAAAGCCCAAAACGCTGTTCTGGCTTGCGGTGATGGTTGTATTGCTGGCTTGTCTTATTTCGTGCGCAAAAGGCAGTGATGGGCTTGCATTTTCCGCCCCTGCTGCCGGCGCCGAGCAGCAGGACTATCCCATTGTGAGTTCTCGAAGTCCATGTTAGACCCTCATCCTGCAAAATGCAGCACCACAGACAATGAAAAACGGTTACA
>NZ_JBQXEZ010000034.1:0-14074 GCF_052618305.1 Desulforudis sp. DRI-14
CGCCTGCCGTTCAACATAAGCCTCCTGTCAGTCGCCGTACCCCTCCGGGTGCCGCCGGTGCCGCTCCCAGGCCGACCGGACGATCATCTCCAGGTCCCCGCCAGTCAAGTTCCGCCTTAATCTTCGCCGAACCCGCCACCAGCACCGCCGGTGAACAAAACCCTCATCATGTCAGACACCTTGCCCAATACCTCAGCCGCTTAGCGTAGTACGTTCCTCGTACATCCTCCTGTAATACTCCCGGTACGCCCCGTCCCGGACCCTTTGCACCCAATCCGCGTGATCCACGTACCAGCGGATCGTCGCCTCCAGACCTTCTTCGAACGTCCACCGCGGGCGCCAGTCCAGCTCACACTCGGCGCGGGCGATGTCCATCGCGTAGCGGCGGTCGTGTCCGGGGCGGTCGGCCACAAACCGGATCAGGCTCTCCGGCCGGCCCAGGATCCGCAATATGGTCCGCACAACATCCAGGTTGGTCCTTTCCGCCCGCCCTCCGAAGTTGTACACCGCCCCGGGCCGCCCGCGCAGCAGGGCGGCGGCGATCCCCCGGCAGTGGTCCTCCACGTGGATCCAGTCCCGCACGTTCAGCCCGTCGCCGTAGACCGGAAGCGGCTTGTTCTCCAGCGCGTTGGCGATCATCAGGGGGATGAGCTTCTCGGGGAACTGGTACGGCCCGTAGTTGTTCGAGCAGCGGGTGACGACCACGGGCAGGCCGTAGGTCTCGTGGTAGGCCCGGCACAGCAGATCCGCCGCGGCCTTGCTCGCCGAGTAGGGGCTGTTCGGCTTCAGAGGGTGCTCCTCGGTGAACGGCGGATCATCCGGCCCCAGGGAACCGTACACCTCGTCGGTCGACACCTGCAGGAACACGCGCACCCCGTACCGTCGCGCGGCCTCCAGCAGCACCTGCGTACCCCGGACGTTGGTCTCAATGAACGGCCCGGCGTCCAGGATGCTCCGGTCGACGTGAGACTCGGCGGCGAAGTTCACCACCGCGTCGAACCCGCCCCCGGCGAAAAGGCCGGCCACGGCCTCCCGGTCGGCGATGTCTCCGCGCACAAAGGTATAACGCGGGTTGTCTTCAACCTCGCGCAGGTTCTCCAGGTTCCCGGCGTAGGTCAGCTTATCCAGGTTCGTAACGTGCCAATCCGGGTATTCCCGTAACACGTAGCGGACAAAGTTCGAGCCGATAAACCCGGCGCCCCCGGTGATCAGCAGCTTCACAGTATGTCCCCCTTTTTCATTTCCCGCAAGCAGCGCTCCAGGGCGTCCTCCCAGGGCGGCGGCAGGTAGCCCACCGTCTCCCGCAGGGGGAAGGGATCAAGGACCGAGTTGGCCGGCCGCCTCGCCGGACGCGGAAACTCCGCCGAGGTGCAGGGCTCAACCCTCGCCGGTAGCCCGGCCTGCTTCATTATCGCCCGGGCGAAGCCGTACCACGTCGTCGCCCCCTGGTTCGTAACGTGATAGACCCCGTAGCAGCGGCTCTCCACCAGGTCGGCGATGGCCCGCGCCAGGTCGGGCGCATAGGTCGGGCAGCCGTACTGGTCATCGACCACCCGCAGGCTCTCCCGCTCGCGCCCCAGGCGCAGCATGGTGGCCACGAAGTTCTTGCCCCAGGGCGCAAAAAGCCAGCTCACGCGCACGATGTAGAAGCGCGCCGTCAGGGAAGTTACCGCCCGCTCCCCCCACAGTTTGCTGGCCCCGTAAACGTTGACCGGGCATGGGTCGTCGTACACGCCGTAGGGCCCGTCCTTCCGACCATCAAAAATATAATCGGTGCTGATATGCAGCAGATCCACACCGGTCTCCCGGCAGGCCAGGGCCAGGTTCCGCGGCCCCAGGCCGTTCACAGCGAAGGCCCTCTCCCGCGCCGTCTCCGCACCGTCGACATCGGTATAGGCGGCACAATTTACCACTGCATCCGGCCGGTGCTCCCGCAGGGCCGACCTCACGGCCGTCAAGTCCGTGATGTCCAGGTCGGTGCGACCCAGGCGTACGACCGCCCATTCGCGGGCCCCGGCCTCCGCCGCCATCGCCCGCCCGAGCATCCCCTGAGCACCGGTCACCATTACACGCACAAACGCAAGCCTCCGCTAACTAAGAGTAATCTGGCACTCGTCGCCGATAAAGAAGCGCAGCGAGCGCCGGTGGCCACCTTCCCGCTCAAGCCGTACTCCGTAGCCGATCAGGCTGTCCTCGATGTGGTGCACCGCCCGCAGCGTGCAGTTGTCGAGGATCACCGAGTGTTCCACGCTGCAGTCCTCCACGGCGGTTCCCCTGCCGATGGCCGTATAGGGGCCGATGAAGCTGTCTACGATCTTCGCCCCGGTCCCCACCACCGCCGGCCCCCGGATGACGCTCCTCTCCACCACGGCGCCGGCCTCGATCTCCACCCGACCCACGACCTGCGAGGCCTCGTCGACCGTGCCCTCGACCCGGCGGCGGGTGAACTCGTCGAGGACCACCCGGTTGGCCTCCAGGATATCGTCCTTCTTCCCGGTGTCCAGCCACCAGCCCTCCAGCAGGCGCGGCGCCACCGCATGGCCCATGTTGATCAGCTCCTGGATGGCGTCGGTGATCTCCAGCTCCCCGCGCCAGGACGGCCTGATCCGCTCGATGGCCGCGTGGACGGCGGGAGAAAAGGCGTAAATGCCCACCAACGCCAGGTCGGAAATGAACTCCTTCGGCTTCTCCACCAGCCGCGCCACCCTGCCGCCGCCGTCCAGCACCGCCACCCCGAAGGCCCGGGGGTCGGGGACCTTCTTCAACTGAATAATTGACGTGGAAGTGTCCCGGCGGAAATCGGCCGCCAGCGGGGCCACCCCTCCCTGCACCAGGTTGTCCCCCAGGAACATCAGGAACGGCGAATCGCCGAGGAAAGCGCGGGCCGTCTTGACGGCATGCGCCAGGCCCAGGGGCTCGTCCTGCACGATGAAGGTCAGCCGCAGGCCGAACCCCGCCCCGCCGCCGAGCGCATCCTGCACCATGCCGCCGGTCTCGGGCGAAATGATCACCCCCACGTCCTCGATACCGGCCGCCGCGATTTGCTCCAGGACGAAGTGCAGGATGGGCTTATTCGCCACCGGGATGAGCTGCTTCGCCGTAGTATAGGTCAGGGGCCTAAGCCGCGTCCCCTTCCCGCCGGCCAGAACTAAGGCCTTCACATTACCCCTCCCCATCGGGCGTATACACAAAGTTGTTGTCCGCGTCCTCAAGGCGCGGCAACCGCGCGTCCTTCGGCGAAAGAATCGGCTGGGCCACCGGCCATGTGATGCCTATATCAGGGTCGTCATAGATAATCCCCCGGTCATGTTCCGGCGAGTAATAGTTGTCCACCTTATAGACAACCTCAGCCACGTAACTGAGAACGCAGAACCCGTGCGCAAACCCGCGGGGTATGTAAAGCTGGCGCTTGTTCTCGGCGGATAGCTCCACCCCCACCCACTTTCCGTAGGTAGGGGAACCCCGGCGGATGTCTACCGCCACGTCAAAGATCGCCCCACGTATACAGCGCACCAGCTTCGCCTGGGCTATGGGATCCTTCTGGTAGTGCAAACCCCGAAGCACAGGCCCTCGGGACAGGGAATGGTTATCCTGCACGAACACAGCGCGAATACCGAAGGCCGCAAAGTCCCGGTAGTTATACGTCTCCATGAAGAAACCCCGCTCGTCGCCGAAGACCTTCGGCTCGACCAGGATAACATCCGGGATTGTGAGGGGGGTGAAAGTGAAGGGCATCGTTAACCCACGCCTCCCCAACACATCGAACGCATGCTCAAACGCCTCTTTACCCAACGGGCCAGAAACGCTCGCCATCCCCCGCTGGCGAGGATAACGATAACGACAAACACCTCAGCGCTCACACCTTTCCCTCAGTGAGGAAAATTCTCTCCACCTTGTCGCCACGAACTCCTCAATTTCCCGTTTGAACCGCTCCCGGCTGAAGCGCTCCGCGTTGCGGCGGAGGACCTCCGGCCGGAAACGGCCTTCCCAGGCCAGAAACTGCTTCACCGCTGCTTCCAGCGCCTCCACGCTTTGTTCATGAAAGAAAACGCCGGTAGCCGAATCCCAGTTGTCTCCAGTTGCTGGCACCACCGTATCCTCCACCCCGCCTTTGCCGTAGGCGATGACCGGCGTGCCGCAGGCCTGGGCCTCCACGGGCACAATGCCGAAGTCCTCCTCGGCGGCAAATATCAACGCCCGCGCCCGGGACATCACGTCCGCAACAATAGCGTCGTCCTGGTACCCGAGAAACTCCACGTTTTTCCCCGCCAGCCTCCGGCACTCCTCAAACTGCGATCCGTCGCCAACCACCTTAAGCGGGATGCCCAGTCGTGTAAAGGCGGCCACCACAAGGTCCGCTTTCTTGTACGGTACAAGCCTGGAAACAAAGAGAAAGAAATTGTCTTTCCTCTCATTTAACTGGAACCGCTCCATATCCACAGGCGGGTGAATAACCTCGGCCTCCCGCCGGTAGGCCCGCCAGATGCGCCGGGCGGTGTAGCGGGAGTTGGCTATGAAGTGGTCCACCCGGTTGGCCGTCAATGTGTCCCAAAGGCGTATGTAGTGCAGGATGGACCTGGCCAGGAACGACTTCAAGCCCCTATCCAGGCCGTTTTCCTTCAGGTAACGATGGGTGAGGTCCCAGGCATAGCGCACAGGCGTGTGGCAGTAGCAGATGTGGAGCTGGTCAGAACGCACCAGCACTCCTTTAGCCGCCGCGTGGCTGCTGGAGAGGATCACGTCATACCCCGAAAGGTCAAACTGCTCTATGGCCAGCGGGTAAAAGGGCAGGTATTTCCGGTACCATTTCTGCGCCCTGGGAAAACGCTGTAGGAATGACGCATGCACCTGGGCCGGCTCAAAGCCCAGCCGCCGCACGCTTTCCTCCTGGTAAACCAGTGTATAGAGCGGCGCTTCCGGCCAGAGCTCATGAAATACCTCCAGGCAGCGCTCGGCTCCGGCAAGAGTAATAACCCAATCATGAATAAAGACAATCCGCACCTATTCACCGCCCCTCGCCGAGCCAAAAGTTAGTTTCCAGACGTTCACGAACAGGAAACTTCAAGAACCCATCATCATATTCGCGTTGTTTTTCTAGCAAGAAAAATATTCCCCAGGCCATCGTCGGAAAAATACGCGCCAGCATCCGTGCGATAACAGGCGGAAATGGGTAAAAATTGCTGCCACCAAAAGCCTTCAGCGCATAGCCGTGAGGAAAGCAATCGTCCAGAAATCTCAGGAAATCGCCTCGCGTGAACCCCCGTACATGGGCTGAGCTCGTCCTAATTGTTGATGGTTGTCTACCCATAGCCAGCAAAACACGATTATGCAAGGATGCTAAATTGGGAACACCCACTATCACCTTACCACCCACGGGTACTACACGCGTGATTTCGTGAAAAACCCAAAATACTTCTTTGAGATGTTCTAGCACCTGATTAACTATGACCACGTCCACCGTACCGTCATCAAATGGTAACCGGTCCCTCTCGATATCGAGCGCGTATACGGTAATACCCTCCGTCCGCAATTTTTCGACATAAGGCAGGTAGGACTCGATCGCGAAGGTTTCGGCCTTTGGGTTAACGTCCTTGGCCAGTTTTAAGTCTGTACCCCCTCCGGCACCAATATCGAGAACAGTTTCATATGGTGATGCCTTCTTCAAAAATTGCTTAATTAAATGACGGCCATAATTCAACTGGCGGTCAATCATCCCTGTCCCCCTTAAATAATCCTCCGGTCGAATCTTAATTCGCCGCCTCCTGTAATACCTTCCATGTAAGCTCTGCCGCGCGGTCCCAGGAAAAATGTTTCGCCCGCTCGATACCCTTCCGGCGTAACTCCTCCCTCAGGGTATTATCCTCCACCACCCGCCGGATGCCCCAGGCAATGGATTCTACGTCGTAGGGGTCTACTACAACCGCCGCGTCGCCTACCACTTCCGGCAATGCAGTGATGCCCGAGGTCACTACAGGAGTACCGCAGGCCATGGTTTCCAGCGGGCGAGGTTTACCTCGGTCCATCCCCTTTCACTCAGACGCCCACAAGCTGACGGTAAAGCGCGATGTGCCGCCTGGCGATGGCCTCCCAGGTAAATGCCGCGCCCCAGTACTTGGCGTTGGTGCCGAGTTGCCGGCGTAACTCGGAGTCGAGGGCGAGCCGCCGTACGGCCTGGAGGAAAGCCTCGCGGTCGCCGGCAGGAACCAGTAGCACATTCTCTCCGTCTTGAAGGCCCGGCGGCAGGTAATCCCCAACCCGGGTAGTCACTACGGCCAATCCGTGCTGCATGGCTGCGATAAAGCTTGCACGTCGCAAAGATACGCCATCCTTGAAGGGGAAAAGTCCCACATCGGCCCAAGCCAGTTGCCTGGACACCTCCTCCGGCGAGCAGAAGCCGGTAAAGTTTATAAGGTCCGCCACGCCTTTCTCCATAGCCAGAGCCCTCAACCGGGCTTCGTCCTCTGAGCTTATCCCTCCAATGAACACGAGTCTCACGGGTAAGTTTACCTGCCGAAGGCTAGATAACACCTCTATAAGAAAGGAAGTCTCCTTGGATTTATTCAGGAAACCGAAGTAGCAGAGCCTCAAACAGTCGGCTCTACAGGCATCCTCCGGGTCGCGCGTGAAGCATACCGGCACGTTGGCAGCCAGGGGGATCAGTTCTGGCCCGCCCTGCGGCCACCGGAAGCGACGCAAAGCCCGCTGCTCCCGCAGATCACACACGATAAGCCGGCGCGATAAGAAGATGAGAAAGAGGCTACTCAGCTTCCGGAGCGGGTGGGCAATGGTGAATTCGTGCAGGGTAACCACCACCGGCACCCTGGGCCGATAAAAATGCCAGAAAAGCGGGAGGAGGTTGACCGCTAACCCGATACCATATCCTTTTGTGGGATACTGGATGTGTACCACGTCCGCTCTGCTTCGGGCAGCCAGCCGCATTAAAGAGAAAAGTCCCCTCACGCCCCAGGTGCTTACCTGGTGCACTGCGAGTCTGGCATGTGCAGAGACCCTGACCCGGCTATCCGCGCTGGTGACCACGTCCACCCTAACCCCCTCATCTACCCGCAAAAGTGCCTCCACCAGCCGGTAGGTATAGTCCCCGACACCGCATGGCATTTCGGGAAAACTTCCGACTATCATAGTTACCTTCAACAACTTAATCACCAACGTCCCCAGTCAAACTAACTGAAACAACCTCAGATACAGATACCAACGGACCTTCTGACAGGCTTAACGGGCGGAACGCGGTCAGCATGGCCACTACACAGATTGAAGAGCCATATAGCTACCACTCAGCCGGAACTACCAGCGAAGTAAAGTCTAATTAGGATAACTTGCCTTCCGGGTCCGTACGGCTATGACCGATCTCGATGGTTCTATAGTGAGCACGACAAACTGCCCCTGATAAGGATAGACAACAACCGGTTAAAAACCAAAAATGTGCAAAAACAAACGAAAATCCAATTAGCGTATCAACTAAGAGCGTGAGACATAGAGCCGTCGCAAACGAAACAAGCAGCGCATTCTGCAGGGCTTGTGGTTCTACGTTTGAAGCTTTTAACACTGTTCTCAGAATAGATACTATAAATGCGAAGAACACAGACGACCCCAAAAGGCCAGTGTTTGAGAGTAACTTGACGATAAGACTGTATGCAGTAGTACTTCCCCACCCCACACCCAATATCGGGAACTGCTCAAAGAGTTTGAAGGCTTCAAGGGTAACTGCCAAACGCTCCTGCCCAGAGAACGTTTGGAGCTTTCCTTTCGTGAGCACTGTTAGAGCATCTAAAAAGTTCGGAAACGCAGTAACTAGGGCGAGTACCATTAGTAGGAGACAACCGAGCCATAGAGCGAGTTTGGGCCAGGCCCTCGGCGTTCGAAGATTAAGAAAAAGTAAAAGAGCAAGCAACAACATCAGGCCGACGTACGCGGTTGTAGAGGTTGATAGTAGAAGCACCATTACAAAGAAGACCAGAGTAGCCGCTTCTATAAGTCTCCATCTAAAAAGGGTATGCTTTCGAATTAGCATTACGCTAACTAGGGCCACGCAGGTTAACAAATAACTGGCTAATGCCGAAGGTTCTACTGCCACCGAAGTTAGACGTTTTAACCCAAACACGCTCAATTCCTGATTGTAGCCTAAGGCATGTGAGCTAGCCGAGTTATTGAACAGAACGGAGGAGTACGAAATACCTGCATAGTAGCAGAAATACTGAAGAACCGCCCACGCGGCCACAAACAGTCCGGATAGTACATAAACCCTGGCCGCCGTCACTACCGTTTGGTTATCTCGAACCCAGATGGCAGTGCTCGCCGATAGCAGAATCCCGTACGCGATGTAAAGAAACTGTGTAAAGTTAAAGGCGCTAAATTCGACTGGTGCTGTACCAGGGTAACCTTGCGATCCCGGAGCCTCAACATTGCCAGAGATAATGGCCGGCATCAACAGTGAGGCTCCAACAAAAAAACCAAAAAGCAAGATAAGAGCGAGTGATGCTTTAACTTCTTTCGGAATCGTCAGTTTTGGTCGTACTAACAGCGACGTGAATCCGCTGGTCATCCACAATATGCCGAAGTACTGTGAGGGTTGGAGTCCGAAACTTACACTATCGAAATTCAATACGGCTGATGCAGAAAACGGAATGAAAAATACAGCTAAATAGAAAAGATATAGAGGGCGCCATATAAGAAACAATAGGCTTATTGGTAGAAGAATATATCCCAGTATTGTTAATTCCATTGCGATCCTCAGCTCCTGGAAGACGAACGATGCTCAGGCCCCATTGAAGATGGCGGCCTGTATGCCTTACGGCTCCCGTCCTCACCTTTTTTGCTTCGGCCCTCGCCAAACTGCCTTTGCGCGATCCCATTCGAAGCTTAACGCTCGTTTTAGAAATCTACCCAATAAACCTACGGAAATGGGTAAAAGCGGAAATGACACGTGCTGGGTGAAGAAGCGAATCGCTGAAGTATTGAAGTAGATATCAAGCACGGAACTTTTCTTGCCAAGTGTTGCCGACTCCTTGTGCCATATCTTTGCTTCAACGGCAACATCAAGCCTCCATCCAGCCCGGCGTAGTCTGAAACTTAGATCTGTATCCTCCCAGTACATAAAGTATGCTTCGTCAAGTAATCCCACCTCCTTCAGCGCCGCACTTGACAGCAACATGCTGGCTCCAACAATATAGTCGATTTTTTGTCGCGGTGTCGGCCTCACCCAATGCCTAGAAATCCCTAGCCATCGATTTACCTTTCCACCTCCCCAAACTTGTATACGTCGTGGTTCATCAAAATAATAGAGCACAGATCCAACAGCTCCAACTTTAGAGTCACGAATGGCGGTGCTGAACAAACCCCCGAGTGAAACCTTATCCACTACTGTATCGTTGTTCAGCAGCCACACATACTCCGTCCCGCATTTCAAAGCATACCTTATCCCCACATTATTGCCACCCGCATAACCCAGATTAGCGCCGGTTTGGATGAGGATCATCCGACGGTTGGGGGACAGGTCTTCGATTTCAGCCTCCAGCTCCGGCAGGCCACCGGCTTCAGCGGTGGCGCGGTCGTACTCGATCCAGCGCACAGGCTTGGTTGACGGGTCATAGGTAAAAAACTTTGATTCAATCGGAAGCTCGCCCGCCGCCCAGGCCTTAATTTTTTCCACGGAGCCGTCGGTGGAACCGTTGTCGATGACAATTATGCGGTAGTTGGGATAGGTCAGACGTTGCACTGACTCCAGGCACTCAATGGTGTCCCGCCATCCGTTGTAATTGAGGATTAGGATTGCAACATGGGGCCTATTCATCAGTAGATCTCCTATTCTCCTCAAAACTTCAACCAGTTTCGTAAGCGTCTTATAAAGGGCTTATTGCGATACGCCTTAACGTCAAAACTTTCAAAAATTCTATCACCAAACAATTTTAGTATCAGATAAAGTGCAGGTGCCTTGATACGGGATCCCTCAAGCCAAGCGCTTTTCATGAATAAAAAGCTTGAACGATAATCTCGTTCCTTATATCGTTTAATCATCTCTGAAATAAGAAAAGCTACCCGTCGTCTTTTAATAAGATGTGCTAGTTCTGGGTATCGTGCTTGAACAATTCCCAAGACGATAAAAGATTCTTCTAATGTTCGACTTTGAAGATCCGCACTTGAGGTAACATTCCCTCCGTGTCGGCGATACACCCCTAACGCTTCCTTTATAGCTCCAATCCTACCGCTCCGAAAGGTTTCAATATCAAACAGCCAATCGTTTGAATAGCGAAGGCGAACATCAAAGCCGTGCGGCGGGCATGCGTTCCGACTAAACATCATGGTGGAAGGTAGCATAAAAGCACCGGGGTCGAATAATACTTCGATCCCTCCTTCCACCAACTTCTTGTTACCGCGGCTATAAAGTTCACTGAATACTCCTACAACCTGTTTAGTTTGCTCATCGTAAACATGAGCATCATGGTGACATCCTGTAATCTCCGGATGATCTTCCAGGTACTGAACTTGTTTTTCCAGCTTTGTTGGGTACATTAAATCATCCCCGCCTAGCCAGGCAATATACTTTCCTGTGGCAAGTCTCAACCCTCTATTGATATTACCCGCAATTCCCAATCTCCGCTCTCCAATAACTGCATTAATTTTTTCCGGGTATTGTTGGGCATAAGACTTTACTATAGTTCCTGTTCCATCATTAGATGCATCGTCTGCAACAATTACTTCAAAATCCTGAAACGTTTGCTGCAACACACTCTCAATTGCATCTTTAATGAAATCTTTATGGTTGTAAGTTGGTATAATCACGCTAACCATAGGGGATCTTTTATTATTGGCCCCAACAGACATTAGAACTCCATCTCCTCTTAGATGCCTACCTCCACCGGGTTAAGTCAAATAATTGAGAGCAATGGCACCCCCTAAACTCCCTGTTCCCTTAATAATCGTTTACTGAACGGCGTAACACATTCACAACAGACCAGACTTTATCATCGGTCAAATGAGGACCCATAGGGAGACTCAAAATCTCTTTTGACAAACGCTCGGTTGTTGGAAATGAGCCCTGTTCAAATCCTAGAAACCGATATGACTCCTGCAAATGACAAGGGATAGGATAATGTATCAATGTCCCAATACCTGCTTCAGCTAGTCGCTCCTGTAACACATCGCGTTCTGAGGTACGAATTACATAAAGATGCCACACCGGTTCTGCCCATTTCTCAACATATGGAAGTACCAAGGGCATATCTCGTAAGGCTTCTGTATAAAACCGAGCTATCTCTGCACGCCGCTTGTTCCACGCATCGAGGTAACGTAGCTTCACCCGCAACAAGGCTGCCTGAAGCTCATCGAGACGGCTGTTAAATCCTAAAAACTCGTGAACATACTTTTCTTTAGATCCATAGTTGCGTAACATCCTTATTCGCTCTGCAAGTTCATCATCATTGGTTGTCACTGCCCCTCCGTCGCCGAACGCTCCCAAATTCTTAACGGGGTAGAAGCTCCAACCAGCCGCATCTCCGATACCCCCTACGCGCCTGCCCTTATATTTAGCACCGTGGGCCTGTGCAGCATCTTCAATCACTTTCAGCCCATACCGATGCGCAATCCCAATAATGGGATCCATATCTGCTGGTTGGCCATAGAGGTGCACCACAATAATAGCCTTAGTCTTTTCGGTAATGGCTTCCTCAATGCGGGTAACATCAATGTTATAGGTCCGCTCATCTACTTCAACCGGCACAAGTTTAGCTCCTGCATGGGTTACCGCAAGCCAGGTGGCAATAAAAGTATGCGCAGGAACTATAACTTCATCTCCGGGCCCTATATTGTAGGCTCGCAAGATCAAGTGAAGAGCATCTAAGCCGCTAGCCACCCCAATACAGTGTTTAACCCCTAAATAAGTAGCCCATTCCTGCTCAAAGGCTTCAACTTCTTTACCGAGGATATACCAACCGCTACGCATGGTTCGGTTAAAAGCTTGTTGGAGCTCGTCCATAAGTTCTAGATGCATAGCCTTTAAATCCAAAAAAGGAACCTTCATGGTTTACTTTCCCCTCACTGCCCGCAAGAAATCTGCATAATTTCGATAATAGTCCTCCTCATCGTAGAATTCACTTGCTAAAACTAAACAAACTGCGCCCGAAGAAAAGTTTTCGAGTTCGCGCCAGATCATTTGCGGGATATATAATCCTTGCCAAGGACGGTTAAGAGTAATTTTTTCCCGGGAAAACCCGTCATCCAAAACAACGTCGAACGACCCGCTTACAGCAATAAGGACTTGCTGGAGTTGCTTATGCGCATGGCCGCCGCGGGATTCACCGCCCGGAACATCATACAAGTAGTAAACCCGCATAATCTCGAAAGGAACATGACGGTTTTCCTCGATGAACGTCAAGTTGCCACGCCGATCCTGGATTTTAGGAAACTCAATAATACGGCACTGAGCAAGCATCATTCATCCCCCAGGCTTGTACGTATTGCTCTGGCCGGGATACCCATTACAACAGTACGGGGAGGCACGTCCCTCGTCACTACAGCCCCGGCACCCACAATTGCCTCTTCTCCAATAACTACTCCTGGAAGGAGAATCGCACCCGCACCGATCACTGCGCCATCACAAATGGAGGGACCAACGATACGCTCCTCTTGATATCCATGTTTCCCCAACATGTTATCATTGGCAGTAAGTACACCTCCACTAATAAACACACGGTTTCCTACTCGCATGTTTCCAGCCAGCCAAGAATGATCCATAATTTTGGTATCATCTCCAATTGAGGTGTTATAATTCAAAGTCACATGACGCCCCACCACGCAACGGGAACCAATGCGGCATAACTCGCGGATGGAAGCACCGTCTCCAATTAAGGTATTTTCACCAATTTTAACGTCGTAATAGATCACCACATGAGGACCTATCGAACAATTAGCTCCAATTTGAACAAAAGGCTCGAACCTTGGGATGCGAGCAAGGACTCCGGCTCCCTTAGGCACCTTACCAACATACGCACCAGGAAAAACCTCCACGTTATCACCCAGGATAACCCCGGTCTCAATAACCACATAAGGATGTATCACCACGTTATTTCCAAGCGTTGCTCCGGCACGCACTACGGCAAAGGCGTGCACGGTGACATTGTCACCGAGCGATGACGTTTCAACAATCGCCGTTGGATGAATATTTACTCGGTGCAATTCTTACCCTCCCAATTTACTATTCAGCAGCATTTCTTCGCACGATTTGACGGCTCGACTCCAGTTATAGGTATCCTCCAACTCTGTAATCAATTTAAGAAGATCCTCATCCACAAGAGGGGGCACTTTCGGATGTAATTCGTTAGCGTCCTGACTAAGATCAAAGGACAAAATCCGACCGTCGGTGGTCTTAACGATCTTTCGTAACTCGGAATCAACAGCCGTCATGTGGGGGCAGCACCAGTATTCGTCGCTCGACCAATCTGGCCAGTACCTTCTTAAAGTCAGCACGTTCATTTGCGGATCTATGTTTTGGGCAAAAACCCACCGACGCCTCTGAGTGCCCACAAGGGAAACTGATCCCATCGGTGTAGGGTAAGGTAGCCCGGCAATATCACAAACTGTGCCGAACAGGTCATGAGTTTGCGCCAGATCTGAAATGATGCTCCCCTGCCTAGCTCCAGGATACCGGATTATCAGTGGGACCCGGATAAGCTCGTTGTAAGAACCAAAGCCATGGTCAAGCAGGCCGTGTTCCCCGAGCATTTCGCCATGGTCTGCTGTGACAACAAAGACCGATCTGTCAAGCAAATGCGAGATCTTAAGAAACTCGTAAAATTGCCCTATACACAAATCGGCAAAAAGTAGTTCTTCATCGTAGAGGGCGGTTAGAATGTGCCACATTTCTTCCAACGAGACAGTTGGCTTAAGTAAATTCAGATAATATTGATAGGGCTCAGTTAAAAAACTTTCATACCGGAAACCGTTCGAACCAAACTTTCCTCTTGTTTCCCGGGGAGGATTATAACGACAGTGGGTCTGCATGATATTGACTCAACTTTGACAGCCAACACCCCTCCCGGGTCCGCGGAGCCTTGAAAATCAA
>NZ_JBQXEZ010000035.1:0-13068 GCF_052618305.1 Desulforudis sp. DRI-14
TTCTGTTCTCGTTCAAAGGGACAAATTGTGAACCTTGGTTCATATGTACAAGGCGGATGGCGTAAGCTGTCCGCCTTGTGCTGTTACGCAATGTTTTCTTGTTCCATAGGTTCTGCATCCTCTGTGGTGACCTGCTCTACACTGTCCATGATGCCTACATCCCGATAGACGATCCGGACACTTTGTTCGGCGGTGCGGGAGTATCTTGTGCTCTTTTCACCCACCTCAATCCTTGAGATGAAGAGCCGCAGGATTTCTGGGGTGAGCTCTCGTATCCCCGTGTACCGCTTGGCCTTTTCGATGAAAGCCTCCACATTGGATGCGGAGTCCATCAGCTTTTGCAGCCTTGCCTCCTTGGTAGGGATTGCATCCCGCAGTGCCTTTTGTTCATCATTGTAATCGGCAGACAGCATTCGGAACTGCTCGTTGGTCACACGTCCAAGCACATTATCTTCATAAAGACGCTTGAATAGTGAAGTCAGCTCCGCATCCCTGCGCCTTGCCGAATCCAGCTCTCTTTGCAGACTGTTCATCTCCTTGCGAAGCTCCACCGAGTTTTTGCGGTTGATGTATTCTGCGAAGAGAGCTTCCTTTTGTCTGGCAAAGTGGGTTACCCTACGCAGGTCGTCAAGGATAATCTGAACCAGATCACGCTCCCGGATGTAGTGGGAGGAGCAGACCTCCTTGCCCCTTTTCTTGTAGGTGTAGCACATGAAGTTGTTTTTGACCGCCTCCATCGTGTGCGCCCGATGAAGGACGAGGGGCTTTCCGCAGTCGATGCAGTGCACCAAGCCAGAGAATAAATTCGGTTCATCCATCTGCTTAGGTGTACGCTTTTTACGCTGGCGAAGCTCCTGCACCATATCCCACTGCTCCTGTGTAATCAATGCTTCATGCGTGTTCTCGACTAAGATCTGCTCAGACTCATCATGGTAAACAGCCTTCTTGTTCTTGTAGGACAGCGTGGTGGTCCGCAATCCCGGCATATGCCCAAGGTAGGTTCTGTTGTTCAAGATGGCGGTCACAGAACTTGACGTCCAGCGGTAGGGCATGGCAGTATCCAGCGACTTGTGTGATGCTCCGGTCTTGCGGTAATAGTAATTGGTCGGATTGAGCACCTGTTCCTGGGTAAGAACCCGGGCGATTTGATTGGGGCCTTTTCCGGCGGCACATAATCCGAAGATGCGTCTGACCACCTCTCCGGCTTCCTCGTCAGGAACGATGCCCTTGCGCACCGTTTCATCCCTACGATAGCCATAGGGTGGCCTACCGCCAAGGATTTCACCACGCTCCGCCTGCATTCGCTTCACCGCACGCACCTTTTTACTGGAATCTTTCGCATGGAGCTCGTTGAACCAGTTGCGCATGGGCGTAAAATCATTGCTGCTCTCATACAGAGAGTCCACACCATCATTGATGGCAATAAAGCGGACCCCGCAGCTTGGGAATACCAGCTCGGTCAGTCTGCCAACCTCCAAATACTCTCTGCCTAAACGGGACAGGTCTTTGACAATAAGGGTTTCCACCTGTTCATTTTCAACCAGAGCCATGACCTCGTTCCAAGAAGGCCGGTTGAAGTTGGTGCCGGAAAATCCGTCGTCATATAGGAACTTCGTGTTGCAAAAGCCGTTTTCCTGTGCGTATTTCTCCAGCATATGTTTTTGGTTAACGATGCTGTTGGAGTCGCCCTTAATGTCATCCTCTTGACTAAGTCTTGCATATAAAATTGTATATCTTTCTTGGTTTGCCATAGTAAATCCTCCTATTCTTGAGGCAAACCGGTACGGTACTACACATCATACCGCACCGGCTGCCGCAAGTCTATCGCAGTTATGCAATATGCGCTTCTTTTTTCAGCTCACTGTCAATCAGCCCCAGCAGCTTATCCGTTGGTGTACAGTCGGTATCTGCGGGAAACACTGAGCAGATACGAAAGCGGCGTTCCTCTATCACCATGGTGCGCTGTGCAATGGTTTGGTCAGTGTCAAAAAACACAGTGGCATCATCAAAGCAGGGAGCGAGCTTTCCGTTTGCTTCTTCTTCGTGGGCAACATCAGCTGTTTCGTAGGCGCCGAGAATGCCGGTGTTTAAATAGTGGCGTGCGATTTTTTGTTCTCTATCCATAGTGTTCCTTTCTCCTTTATAGGGGTTATATGGTCTGTATATATTTCTGCTCCTGCTCCTGCTCTCCGGAAAGCTTATGCCCCTGTGCCAGTTTTTTCAGGGCTTCCCGCTGACGCCGCTTGCTGTCTGTCCAAGTCTGGGGCGGAATGGGCGGCGAAACATTGACCGTGTTCTCAAGATTTTTGCCCAGTGATAGGATGTCGCTTGCCAGACTCCCTGTCCGCTCTATCTGACCCATCCAGCCTTCGGCTGGCTCGGGGGTCAGTGGGGTAAAGCCATGTTCAGCTCGGTAGGCAAACAGCTTTTCGAGGTTTTCCTTGAGATAGGTTTCATCGTGGAGGCTGCGGTCACGGCAGCTTTTGCCCTCCGGGGTGGTGAACAGAATATATTTGTGGTGTTCCCAGCGGACGGAGTAGCCTTCATATTCCATGTTCTGAATAAAGCTTTCCTTATCAACCGAATAGAGAAGGGCTTCCTCAATAGCCTTAATGAGCGTAAATTTCCAGCTCTCCCCACGCTCCGCGGCACGGTATTCGCTGGGTGTCAGCCTGCGTTTTTTCTTTCTGCCATCATAAGGCTCCAGTACGGAAAAGCCGTGCGCCATGCAGATTTCATCATTGACCTGCCGCATTTCTTGGATGGAGGTGGGCGGCAGATGTAGCTTACGGCCGTCCTTAAAGCTTACCGAATTGACGATAATGTGGGAGTGGAGATTGTCTGTATCGTTATGGGTAGCCACTACACACTCGTAATTAGGGAACAGCTTTTCGGCAAGTTCTTTTGCTACCTCGTTAGCCTGCCATGGCGTGATGTTCTCCTTATCCGAGAAGGACTGGACGAAATGATAGAAGCACACATCACCGGTTTTCTTGAATTTCTCCTTGGTAGTCATCATTTCAAGGTAGCTGGTATAGGGGAGACAGTTGACGCCGCTCTCCACCCTGCTACCTTCAAAGCCTACTTTGTGCCCTTGCATCACGTAGGAGAGTGCGCCCAGCATCCGTCCGCAGGACTGCTTTTTTACTTTAATTCTTGTGAAGGTTGCCATCATACTGCCTCCAACAACTTTTTTAATTCGGTGCAAATATCGCCGTAGGCATCGGTGAGCTTTTCAATCTGGCTGGGATAACTTCTGCCTTGGTGGGAGAGAATGGTCAGCTGATTGAGGTTTCGTCCCTGGGCCTTTAATTCAGAAAGCACAGGATCCAGGCCATCAATAACAGTAATTTTCTTATCCAAGGCGCAGGAGGTCAGATAATCTGTAACGGTCATTTTCGCTCGTTTGGCTTGAGATTTTATCTTTTTCAGGTCAGCCGAACTAATTCTGAATGCATAGGTTTTATCCTTCTGTTTTTTCATGTAACGCTCCTTTCGTCGCTCGGGGTGTGGGGCAGCGCCCCGCCTAAAGCGACCGGCGTATAGCCGGACGCTTTGCTTGCCCCTCCCAAGGGAGGGCTTCCGTAGCTTCAATCCCCGACTTTTCACCTATAAATTAGAGTTTTTTAATCTGGTCAGCATCTCCCCACAGTTCGTTTTTTATTGACAAGGGTGTATTTATCCCACTTTGCCCTCCAAAGGATCACACAGGGGCAAACAAGGGGCGACAGCGAGGGAATTGTCCATCCCTGACAGTGCTGACGGCAAAGACGGCAAGTTCCGGGGGCTGGCTTCTGCCGTCATGCTGTCATTTCCGTCATAGCAGAGGGTGAATTCCCGTCTTTCAAAGGTGCGGTTTTCGCAGTAGCGGACATTGTTTTGCTTTAGAAAGTCCATGTGCTTGATCATTTTCTTTTTCAGAACCGCAGGGAGATAGTCCGCTCCGCCGAATATTTTTAGCTGCTCTGCCAGCTCTGTAGCTGTACCTGTAAATGTGATGGCAGATTTTATATAATCACAGAGAAGAAAAATAACCTCGTCCACCGCTTGCCCGGCTGCCTCCACAGGAGAAAGTAACTCCCACACAAAGCTTTCTTTATTAAATTCAAGAAATAACTCCCGATCTTCGATATCCCGGCCGGTGCAAATAAGCTTTGCAGTATTATCGATGCGCTTGTCCTTTTGAAGCACGAAGTTTGTGTCTGCCCCGCCTGCAATTCCTGTTGTGCCGGAAATCATATTGAGAGGATCGCTGTCTGTGGCTTTTCTAAGGTGATGCACTAGAACCATGGCGAGCTTCTTTCGATCTGCAATCTGCTTGAGGGAATTGATGTCATCATAGTCTGTTGCGTAGGGATTTACATTTGATGAAACAGTTTTACGAACTTTTTGCAAAGTGTCAATGACAATCAGTCCCGTGCTTGGGTGCTCCTTTAGAAAATTCTCAATTTGAATTTCTAAGCCATTACCGATGGCATCACTCATAATGGCAAAGTGCAAATTTGGCGGCGCATCATCGGTGATTTCAAACAGCCTGCTTTGAATTCGGGAGAAGCTATCCTCTAAGCAGAGATACAAGACCTCGCTCTTCAGCGTTTCAAGCCCCCAGACTTTTTCTCCCTTTGCCACCTGCAGGCAAATCCAGAGCGCCAGCCAGCTCTTTCCGATTTTCGGTGAGCCTGCAAGGATATGCAGCCCCTGCGGTATCAATTTGCTGACTATAAATTTCAGTGGATCCATGGGTGTGGTCATCAGCGTTTCCGCATCTATGGTTTCTAATTTCTTTGGCATTTTATACCCACCTCACTTTTCTTTTTGGTGCTTTCATTGTAGAAAAGATTGTGATATTCTTATATCGTGAATTGAAAGAATTTTATTTCGTCTAATTCTATTCTTTACAAGGAGGGCATATGGAGATTACCTATCCTTTTGCCAAGGTTTTTACCGACAGTACCAATAAGCTGAATGTATTTTTTCTCCACGATGCCGGGCATTCCACGTTTCAGCAGATTGGTGATATAGGGACAGGCATTGTGGATTTCTGTGAGCTTGACTTTTCAGCTGCGATGGAAAAAATAAAGGCACTGGAAACCGTAAAGGTCACCAATGCCAATCTTGAAGATATGAAAAAGATATACTGGGAAGCCGTGGATCTACTGAAAGAAAAGCACAGCTATGCCCATTTCTTTTTGAATGGAGACTTGCTGCGTAACTTTTATAATTGTGACAGACCAGAAGATGAAAAAGCAGGTTACGCCAATTTTATTTTTCAGTACTACATTAATTTGCAAGCCGTCTATGCCGAGGCACTTGAATTTTGTTTAAGCAATGAGGTGCTGTCTGAATATACCTTACCAGAACGGTATGTAATGTTTTGCAACCTTCATCCAGATTTCACACACCACATTTTGCGTTCCATGTACAGCGTTGCACCGATGGAAAGGGGAAAATTTGATGCCGAAAGGATAATTCAGTTCAATGATCCCAATGATGTTGATATCAAAAGTGTTCTCCAGGACATTCATCGGGATAGCGAACACTCGGTGAGCATGTGGCAGTATTTTGCCATACAAAGCTTGGAGGAAATGCTTTATCTGGAATTTATGGAAATGGTTAAGAGGGGTATCCGCATCAAGCGTTGCGGACTGTGTGACCGATATTTCGTTCTTGCGGATAAACGCAAACGAGATTACTGTGACCGCATCTTTGAAAACGGCCGTACCTGCAAACAGCTTGGTGCAAAGAAGAGGTTTCATGAGAATGTGGAGGCCGACATTTATCTGCAGGAGTTTCAGCGAATCTACAACCGCATGTATTCTCGCTTCTATCGCATGGATGCTTGGGACAGCGAGTTTCAGACGAATAAGCTGACCGAGACTGAGTTTAAAGCTTGGACCAGTATGGCATCCAAGGCACGGCAGGAATATAAGCAGGGAATGATTTGCGGTGAAAATATGGTAAGGATGATTTCGGATGATAAAAACAGCTAAGATGTCAATCATTCTTCTTTATTGTTACTCGAGAAACGATTGAACGACAAGATGGGTGTCCAACATGGGCACCCATCTTCTTTCTTACGTATGATGTAATCCCTCTCAACTTGGGGGGGGAACCTGTTTCGGACATTTTGGATAGCTGATCAAAGCGTCATCCTTGTGCTACTGCACCGAATCAACAGTATAGCCTGCCAACTCGGCAAGATATTTCCGCAGTACTGCAATAGAATCAACGTTTTTCGCTGCTCTATATGTCTTTTCGTCAGGCATGCTTTTCAGGAAGTCCCAGAACGCGGCGGTCATATTACCTTCGTTGATAGCCAGCACAACCGGCGGTTGGGAGGTTTTCGCTACAATGACGCCGAGCTCCTCCCGCGCGTAGACGGTATAACGGTCTTCCGTTGAGTTGTCGATCAAATGAATGTGGTAATTTTCAAAGGATTCAAGCAGTGCAAGAATGTGCTCCAGGTGGTCGATAAACTCCTCTGGTGTGTAGTACACTGCCCCCGCACCCAGCATATCTGACAGGGATACCTTGACGCTTCCGCTTTTCACAGCTTCAACATCCGGCAGTGAGATGAGCTCGGTAAAGTGGTTTGACTGTAAATTCTCCAGAAAACATTGATAACGCGCATCATGGAGAGAACTGCCGCCATACTCATCCATACCGGATCGCTTGAGTATCTGCATAAGGAGAGGTTCGGGCATGGTCAATAGAGAAAGCGACTCCGTCTTAATCAGCGTATCTGCCTGCCCATGCTCAAACTCGGCCAAGGTGGCGTAGCATTCCTCCCGTTCTCTGGCGGTGAAAATCCGCATTAGTGGGCGGCAGAGGCGCAGGTATTGCAGGAACTCCTCGGCGAAGGATGCAACGGCATCCCGGTCACGGTATAAGACATTTGCAGCAGAGGAAGCCTGATCACCCACGGAATTTGAAATGACCGCCGCTGTCTCCGGCGCGATGAACAATGTCCGTTTGAAAATGCCATCTCGCTTTTTGGGGTAAAAATACGGCTCGATCAGTCCGCTCATATATAGCGGCATCCACTGATTGATGGCGTTGAGCATTTCATCCAGATCCCGGCTGACGGTGTGAATGATCTTGATTCGATTGCCGCGAGAGAGAACCCGGATCATTAGCTCCGCCCACCTACGGGCATATGTAGGATCCTCTGTCATCCATGCGGTTCCTTCATCGCTGAAAAGAAGCAAAGTTTGAGAGGATTCACATAGGGCGACTTCGGAAAGAAAATATTCCGCAGCCCTGCGCTTACCTTCGATGCCATAATAAATGGAGACAGCTTCTTCAGGAAAATAGGGTTTAGAATCATCTGACTGACCAACCTGCTCGGAATGATTGGCCATACCGGAAAGGGAACTCAAAACCCGCCCCACCTGTTGAGTGCTGTTTTCCCCATCCTGTACCAGCCAACGGATAATTTCATCGGCAAGCAAACTGCTGTCGCCTGGCAGATTCATCAGCTTCAGGGCATCAAGCAAGGCTCTTTTCTGGTAGTCTTCTTTGAATTGACGCGCAAGGAAAGTAGCCATACCCTGTAGTAAGTGGTTATCCTTGGGCATGAGCCGTTTTCCGGTACGTAAGCGGCTGATATATGAGGCATCCAGCGTTGCAGCGTGAGCCAACGCGCTGTTTGAGGTTTGGGTAATATTCATAAGAAAGTCAAGTTTTTCGGCAAAAGTCACGGCAATTCCCCCTTTCATTCAGAATAGCAGATTACCGGCTGGATTGCAATAAATAGTGGCATGATTTGTGCCACTATTTTGTCATTGCCAGATTGTGCCCCCATATTGTCTAATAGGTAGCTTTTCCCTATACTGAATATGAGGTGATGCACATGGAGATTCTGGCACGGATTAAGACCGGATTTTTTGAGATGAAGCCGTATCGGCTGAAAGCGGAAGAAGGAAGTCTATCGCTTATTCCGCTTCAGGAGGGTGGCGAGGGGATTATTGTTCTTTCAGAGGGCGATATTCTATCTGTCACACTAACGGATGGGCGTCTCCCGGGGCTGGAGATACAGGTCCGAAATGAACTGTACTCCGGTATCCTTGAGGAAGGTTGTTCTCTTGCGGAAGTTATAAATTATCTGAAAGAATCCATGAATATCAACATTACCTGTGAGTATAAAGGAGGAGAGAAACATGCGTAAAAAAGCAATTTCATGGATGCTGACAGCCGCAATGATGGTATCGTTGTTTGTGTCGGTACCAATAACTGCATATGCGGATAGTAATATTGTTCTGATTTCTGGTGAAATTCAAGGAAATATAACTTGGACAGCAGATAATCAATACGTAATGGACGGAGATACCTATGTAAAACCAGGGTCAACATTGACCATCAATCCCGGCGTCATCGTGAAAATCAAGCCAGGGGTTAGGTTTTTAGTAGATGGAACTTTGAATGCATCCGGCACAACTGGAAATGAAATCTATTTTACTGATTTTAGGGATGACACCGTGGGCGGCGATACCAACGGTGACGGCGATGCTTCAAGTCCTGCTGCCGGCGGCTGGACTTATATGCTGCTTGGCTATAATAGTTCTGCCACTGCTAACTTAAGCCACTGCGTAGTCAGGTATGGTGGTGGCGGTTGGGGTGGTTGGGGCAATGATAGTCTGATTGCAATAAATGGAGGTAGTAATGTCAACATAGACAATTGCGAACTGGCTCATAGTCTACTTCGAGGAATTAGAATCGAAAATGCCACCGGAACTGTGAGCATTTCCAATAGCACCTTACACGATAATGTGGACAATGGTCTCTTTACTAAAAACAGTACTCCTACCATTACGAATAATGCTTTTAGTGGAAACGGGCAGTACGGACTTTATGTTCAAGGAAGCGCATTACCGAGCAACATTTCGGGTAATACTTTTTCTGACAATACTAAAGGAAGCATTGGGCTTGGTGCAACAGCAGCGGGCACAAGCATTGCTTCAAACAATTCAGGTGTTGAAGGGATATGGGTGTTAGATGGAGAGATAAGCAATAATACTTTATGGGATACACCTTTCCCTTATGTATTAACTGGAGATACCTATGTAAAACCAGGAGTAACATTGACCATAAATCCGGGTGTCGTCGTAAAGATCAAGCCAGGGGTGAGGTTCTTAGTAGATGGAACTTTGAATGCATCCGGCACAACTGGAAATGAAATCTATTTTACTGATTTCAGGGATGACACAGTGGGCGGTGATACCAACGGCGACGGCTCTGATTCGAGTCCTGCTCCCGGAGGCTGGACTTATATCTTGCTTGGATATAACGGCTCTGCCACTGCTACCTTGAGTCACTGCGTAGTCAGGTATGGTGGTGGTAGTTGGGGTGGTTGGGGCAATGATAGTCTGATTGCAATAAATGGAGGTAGTAATGTCAACATAGACAATTGCGAACTGGCTCATAGTCTACTTCGAGGAATCAGAATCGAAAGTGTCACCGGAACTGTGAGTATTTCTAATAGTGCTGTTTATGATAATGCACAATATGGTTTATATATCAATAATTCTACAGGAAATGTTACAATTAATGGCTGTCAAATTTATAACAGCTTATCGGGTCAAATCAATATCAACAATTCGCCAAACGTGACTATAACTGCTACCCCTGCAGAAATGCTTAATGCATCAGTAGCACCTGGAACCGTGGCGGGTAGCACAAAGGTGACAGCCACAGTTGGATCAGGCAATCATCTTGTAGTTCAAATATCTTCCTCAACAATAAGCAATGTTGACTTACACAGTATAGCTCCAACAGGTGTGGGGATTATTGATCCATATACGGAAGGGGCAGATATTTCTGGTGTGGATCCAATTACAAATAGATATCTTGCCGTTTATGAAACAAATGCCAATAATAAGATAGTAAAATTCAAATTAATACCACTTGCAGGAAGTGACATTTATACAGCCCCTGTTCTCCAAAACGCCATGACAAATGCCGATGGCTCAAAAATTATTTTGAGCTTTAATAAGGCTATGGCAGATCCCACTGGTAAACATGAACAGTTTAGCGTAGTATCCGGCGGGAGTGGCAATGCAGTTGCGGCGGCTACCCTTGGAACAGACACAAAAACTATTGAGCTGACGTTAACAACACCGATTGTATATGGTCAGGCTGTTACGGTAGACTACACACCGGGCACCATTGCGGCGGCCGATGGAGGAATGCTGACGGCTTTTGCCAATCAGGAGGTGACGAACAATGTTGCGGCGAACGTAGCTAAGATCGGCTCAATCGGTTACCCGACACTTGCGGGTGCTCTGGCTGCAGCAAATGACACAGATACCATTGTTCTCATATCAGACATCAACTACTCCAATGGGATTACAGCTGACGCTAAGAACGTAGATATTGACTTAAATGGCTTTAATTTGACTGTGTCCGGTGTTGCAGGTCATGCTTTGGAAGCTAAAAACAATGGAGTTTTAAATATTCTGGACGAAGACGGTAGTGGAGTGGTAACTGTAAATTCTTCTGGGGAATATAAGCATTGTGTCAACGCAGTATCAGGAGGGAAGGTAAATATCAAAGGAAGCTTAACAGCATCATTACCAGCTGGTGCAGGCTCTTATCAAAACATAATTGGAGCTTATGCAGACGGCCTTGGCAGTACAATAAATCTTACCGGCAGTGCATTTGGGCACATGGCAGGAATTTATGCCCAGGGTGGAGCAGTTATTACGGTTTCTGGTAATGTAGACGGTTCCTATTACGGAGCATTTTCAGCCTACAGCGGCTCGGTCAATGTAAAAGGAAATGTCTCCGGCAGCCGGGCGCTTGTGTCAGAATACGGTGGAATTGCTACGGTTGAAGGAGACATTACAGGCAGTGACCACGCCATTAGCGCAAATGCAATCGCCGGATGGGATCCTCCGACTATAACAGTTACAGGAAACGTAACTGGAACAGGAGGTGTAGCTGTAAGTGTAAGTAATGATGCAGATATTCAAATCACCGGAGATGTAACCGGATATATTGCAGCTTCAGGATCGCCACCGGTCTCCCCGGATGTTACGATAAATGGTGATATCACCGTAAACACCGGTTTTGGAGTAAGTGTATTCTATGGTGGTACGGTAACGATAAATGGGAGTATACTTGGTGCATCACCATACCTGAAACTGGATAATCTGGATATCAGCAAAAACGACTATGAGATATTCGGAGACTATCTAGTATATTCCAATACTACAGTTTCTCCTACTGCTCCTCCATATGCTGAGGACAACACCGTGAGGGTTAAAATTCCACAGGGAGGCTATACTGTCACCATAGGAACACTTTCCGGTGGAATGATTACAGCAAGTCCGACGTCAGCAACACCCGGAACCAACATCAATCTTACGATTACTCCAGATACCGGAAAACAACTCAAGGCAGGGACGCTGAAATACAACGACGGAAACAACCATTCCATCACAGGTACGAGCTTTGTAATGCCTCCGGACAATGTAACGGTAACTGCCGAGTTTGAGAATACGCTTATTAATCAGGCTCCCGTTATCACCTCAAACTGGGGCTACAACACCGTCTACTTTGGGGAAAATTATCCATATACCATTACAGTCTCAGATGCAGAGAATACATCGGGTACAAAGATATATAGCTCATTGGATGGGGCAGAATTTAGTGTTGTCTGGACCTATCCCGGTGCTCCGGATACACAAAATATGACATTATCTCCTCTCAAGGGGGGTTTGGCATCGGGAAGCCATACTTTGAGGTATTATGCTCAGGATCTCGGTGGAGTTGTCTCAAATATGCTTACCTTGACATTCACGGTGACCGACAAACCGGTAAGTCCGCCTATCAATGGTAGTAGTGGTGGTAGCGGTGGTAGCACATCAGCTGACACAGGGGCTAAAACTACCGTAACAACATCCGACGGTCAGGTCTCTGTCACAGGCATCCTGACTCAAACAAACGGAGGTACACAGGTTGTCATTAAGAACGATGATTTCAATAAAGTAAATAATGCCGACAAACCAGCTGCTGTCGATGCACATTTAGCCGCAGTAGTCTTTGATAAAAAGGCTATGGATACAATTGGAACTTCGGCCGGCTCTGGTGATGTGGTACTGATGGTGCGCCAGGTGCCTGCAACCGAACTGTCGGTAGCCCAGAAGGCACTGGTCGGTTCACGCCCCGTTTATGATTTCACGGTCACAGGCGCTGGCAAGACAATTTCTAATTTTAACGGTGGGCACGCAACGGTTAATATTCCGTATGTATTAGGGATGAATGAACATCCTCATGCTATTGTCATCTGGTATCTCAGTGACAGTGGAAGGCTTGTTAGGATGCGAGGGCACTATGATAATGCAACAAAGAGTGTAACCTTTAAAACTTCACATTTTTCAAATTTTGTCATTGGCTACAATCCTATCAGCTTTCAGGATGTATCTGCAGGTGCTTGGTATGAGAGTGCAGTGACCTTTCTTGCAGCACGGGACATCACCACAGGCACCGGGGATGGGAATTTTAGTCCTGATGCATCTTTAACCCGCGGTCAGTTTATCGTGATGCTGATGCGAGCATACGGCATCGAGCCGGACGCAAACCCTGTAGATAATTTTGCAGACGCAGGTAACACCTATTATACGAATTTTATAGCGACAGCTAAGCGGCTTGACATTGCAAATGGCATTGGAAATAACCTGTTCGCTCCCGACAGGGAAATCACTCGACAGGAAATGTTCACCCTGCTATACAATGCGCTGACAGCGATTGGCGAACTCCCCGAAGGAAGAGCTGACAAGAAACTTTCAGATTTCTCGGATGCTTCCCAAATAGCGTCTTGGGCAAAGGATGCCATGACACTCCTTGTGGAGACTGGAACAATATCCGGCAGCGACGATAAACTCTCTCCGACCGACGGCACAACCAGAGCGGAAATGGCACAGGTGCTGTGTAACTTATTTACTAAGTAATAGAAATTATAAAAAGCAGAAGGCCAATCACAATGAAGTGATTGGCCTTCTGCTTCTTTGTTGCCCCGTACCGGTTAGCCCTCGGTTCAGTTATTGTCCCTTTGAGTGCTATCCCTTG
>NZ_JBQXEZ010000036.1:0-13007 GCF_052618305.1 Desulforudis sp. DRI-14
AAAGAACAGAACAACCGAAAGCCCGAAGTAATTAGGTATGGTGTCCCCATAATTCCCAGACACATCCCGGTAACCCGTTCCAATGAGCATTTCCAAGTGGATATGACCAAGGTCTGGTGCGGTACAGACGGCTGGGGCTACCTGTTTGCGGTGATTGATGCCTTCGATAAGAGGAGATCGTCGGCTGGTCCTTCGCCCGGCGTTGCACCACGGATATTTTTCTACAAGCCGTCGACCAAGCCCTGAACCATCGCTTTCCTTACGGGAGGTACACGAACCACATTCGAGGCTGTTGCATTAGGGCGAAACTGCCACACAAATCAAAGTCCTGTGGGCGGCTAAAGCCCCGCGACCCAACGACCACCAGGTCTATCTTTTCTTTCTCGGCGTGGCGATGAGGGTCTAACCGACGTGACCGAAGAGGAGATATGTTTACACGTGGACCTTGCTTTTGCATATGAGGCACCCAATCTGCTCGACGTTCCTTCCGTAGAGGGTCTGGACCTGCACCCGTGGTTCTTTAGCTCCGCAAACTGTGATGGGTAGTGTTTCCCAGTTCATTTCCCGCCAGGCCCCTTGCGCGGTGCTGGTGGTCAAGGAGAAGCTGCATCACTCCTAGCCCGGCCATATAATGCACTACACGGTTGAAGGAAAATTCTTTAATAAGTAGCAGGAACTATTGGCCGAAGCGCGAATAGGGTCACAAAATCGCGGCCGAAGCCGCTATAGTGGGTATACAGACAGTTACGCTGTAGAGCGTAAGGTGCTCTAAAAAGGCATCAAGTGAACGATTTAGGTCAAGGAGGCCTTTGTCCCGCAGAAGCGGGGGTCAAGTGCTCCTTGGCCTTTTTTGTTTTATCTCACGGGATGCAGGGAGGTAGTCGGATGAACGACTTACGGGAGACGATGCGGGCGCGATGGAACGCAAAAGGCTATCAGTACGAGCATGCTAGCGCTCACGGTACGAAAAGCCCAGCCGAGAAGGAACGTTGGCGGAACATCGCGGCACGGCTGGGACCGGGTCCGCTGGATGTGCTGGATGTCGGAACAGGCACGGGGTTCGTAGCGCTAATCCTGGCGGAATTGGGACACCGCACAACGGGCGTCGACTGGTCGGTAACCATGCTCGACCAAGCCAGACTGAAGGCCCGGGATGCAGGTCTGGAGATTACTTTCGTCGAGGGAGACATAGAGTTGCTTCCCTTTGCGGCAGCGTCTTTTGATGCCGTGATGGCGCGGCACGTGCTCTGGACACTGGCGGAACCGGAGCGAGCCATCGCCGAATGGTACCGGGTGTTAAGGCCAGGCGGCCGAGCACTTGCTGACTTTTCCCCCCGTCGGCCGGGAGAAAAAGGCCATCATTACCCTCCGGAAATCGAAGAGAGACTACCTCTGAACAGGGATGTCAGTCCGGAGGAAGTGGCTGCACTTTTTGTAAACGCCGGGTTCGCCGGTGTGGATGTTCAGATTCTCCCGCGTGATCCGGGCAGCGATAGAGTCACCTATCTCATCAGCGGATTCAGGCCCCGGGGGGTGTAAGAATGGCGCCGCACAACATCTGGATCGAGTGCCCGTATCGGGCGCGTCCCGGAAAGGAGTTAACCGCCCGCATCAGGTTCGGCCACGATTTTGTCGTGCAGGGGAAAGCCGACCCGTTACGCACCAGGACCTGTTTGATTTCCCCGGCGGGCAACAGAATCCCGCTGGCCGTAGAGGCCGGGGATACGGACCTGGCCGCCGTTTTTACGCCTGCCGAAATCGGCGTGCACACTCTTCTGGCCGAGTATGACGGGAAGATCTGGAGTATCGGTCGGGACGGCCGCCACCTGCGCGGTCCCCGCACCGACCATCCGGAAATAACGATCGTGAAATCAGTCTACTATTACCAGTATGCCAAGGCTTTGGTCGCCGTGGAACGGGACGGTCCCTGGCCGGGGTCGTTGGGCGCTGAGTTTGAGATCGTGCCGCGGCCTCCCGCGGAGGAGCGGCTGGAACTGGCAGTTCTCTACGAGGGCCGTCCCTTGGGAGGGGCAAGAGTGCAAGCCTTTTGTTCCGGCAACTCATTTCCCCGTGCCGCCAGCACGGACGCGGAGGGGGTGGTAAGCTTTCCGTTCAGGGACGGGAACTGGATGATCCTGGCCAGTCATAGCGACCCGCGAAAGGGGGTCCCCGGCCAGTACGACGAGCGCGTGCTGACCGCCGTTTTCACCTTCACGACGATTTAAATGAAAGGGGATGGAAGAAGTTGCTCCGGTCATACCTTCTCCTGGTAGTCATCTTATGCGGGCTTATCCTTGCCGGATGCGGTAAGCAAGAGCCCGGGACGACAGCGGGAAATCAAACTGCAGAGAATGCGGACCGGGTCCTGGTGATCGGTGACCGCGATCACATTCGCACGCTGGATAATGGCTTCCTGCTTGTGGAAAAGGCCCACATTGCTGAAACGCTCCTGAGGATGGGCGAAGACTACCGGCTTGAACCCCTGCTGGCGGCGGGTTGGAAACAGGTTGACGCCAACACCTGGGAGTTTACCCTGCGTGATGGCGTTAAGTTCCACGACGGCGCCGCCCTGACTGCCGCTGACGTCGCCTGGGCGCTGGAGCGGGTGCTCGGGAACAACCCGCGCGCCAAGGAGCTTACTAATATCGCCTCGCTTAAGGCGGCAGACGAGAGGACACTCCAAGTGGTTACGGCCAAGCCTAACCTGTTGCTGCCGGAGGCGCTGGCCGGCGCTGACTTTTGTATTTTAAGTCCGGCGAGTTATAACGATAAGGGTGAGTTTGTCCGGCCCATCGGTACCGGCGCTTTTAAATTTGCTTCCTGGGAGCAGGCATCCGGCCAGGTTACCGTGGAAAAGAACCCGGATTACTGGGGCCCGGCCGCGGGGTTAGACAAGATGGTTTTCCGGCCGATCCCCGACGCGAACACGCGGGCTCTGGCCCTGGAAAAGGGCGAGATTGATTTTACTTTTGACCTGCCGTACGGGGAGATAGAAAGGTTGCAGAAGGTGCCGGGGGTTAAGGTCGAGCTTTATCCCGGGCCGCGCATTTACCGGCTGGAGATGAATATGAGTCGGGCGCCTTTCGGTGACCTTAAGGTGCGCGAGGCCCTGAACTACGCCATCGACCGGGCCGGGATCGTGAAAAGCGTTTTGCATGGGTGCGGCGAGGCGACCATCGGTCCGTTCATGCACGATACTCCCTGGTGTAACGAGGCCGTTGAAAATATGTACCGGTACGATCCGGAAAAGGCCCGCTCCTTGCTCGGCGAGGCCGGCTGGGTGGATAAGGACGGCGACGGCATCCGGGAGAAAAACGGCAAGCCCTTTTCGATCACCATTATGACGTGGGCCTCGCGGCCCGGCATGCCCCCGATGGCGGAGGCTTTGCAGGCCCAGTTCAAGGATGTCGGGATCAAGGCGCAGGTTCAGATCCTGGAATACGGGGCTATTTACGACCGGGTAAAACAGGGAGATTGGGACATGGTTCTGGCATCCTTCCAGACGAGCGACCCGCACAAGTATCTGGCCGGCGTTTACGGCAGTAAGGGAAGCCAGAACGTGGCCAAGTATAAAAACAAACAGGTTGACAGCCTGATCGACAAGGCCGCCGCGACCGCTGATCCGGACGAGCGGTACGGTATCTACCGGGAGATTCAGACGATCGTCACCAAAGACACACCGGTGGTTAACATCGCCTGCTACAGGATGGCCGTGGGCATGCGCGATTACGTCAAGGGGTTCAAATTCAACCCGAACGCGCATGATCTGCATACCAACCCGGAAATGACGGTGGAAAAGCGACCGTAAAACCGCCCGTTGGCGGGCTTCGGGCCGGAGGGGGACAACCCTCTCCGGCCGCGTTTTCGGGAAGACGGCAGCGATAGCGAGGGTGGCTTATGCTTTCTTACCTGGTGCGGCGCATCGTGCTGCTTGTTTTTGTCCTTTTCGGGGTTTCGATAATCACTTTCGCCCTGACGCATGTAATTCCCGGCGATCATGCGCGGCTGGTGGCGATATATCGCTGGGGTTACGATGACTTTTCTTCCCAAGAATTAAGTGTGGTACGGAGGGAAATCGGCGCCGATATGCCCGTCTGGCGACAGTATGCCTGGTGGCTCGGCCATGTCGCACGGGGCGACCTGGGGTATTCATTCGTCACCAAACGACCGGTGACGGCGGAAATCCTCGCCCGCGTCCCGGCCACGCTGGAGCTGGCGGCGGCCGGGTTCCTCCTCACGGTGCTGATCGCGGTGCCGCTGGGCATCGCCTGCGCCCGACGTCCTTCTTCCTGGTTCGACAATCTGGTGATGACGGGTTCCCTTGTCGGGGTGGCCATGCCCAATTTCTGGCTGGGGCTGCTGCTGATCCTGATCTTTTCCCTGACACTGAGCCTGCTGCCGGTGGCGGGCGGGGGCAGTCCGGCCCATCTCATCCTGCCCGCCGTCACCCTCGGCGCCGGAATGGCCGCCGTCAGCACGCGCATCGTGCGGGCGAGCCTTCTGGAGGTGCTGGAGCAGGACTACATTACCATGGCGCGGATCAAGGGCCTGGGCGAGGGGGCGGTGCTCCGGCGCCACGCCCTGCGCAACGCCTTGATCCCGGTGGTAACCGTCCTGGGCCTGCAGTTCAACCACCTGATCGGCGGCACGGTCATCGTGGAGAACGTTTTCGGCCGCCCCGGGGTGGGACAGTTGATCGTCGAGGCCATCGAGTCCCGCGATCTTCCCGTCCTGCAGGGAGGAGTCCTTTTTCTGGCCTTCTGTTTCGCGCTTGTTAACCTGCTGATCGATCTTTCCTATACATTTCTTGACCCGCGCATCCGGTACGGAGGGAGCGACGGATAATGCACGAGACGGTTACTGTCTTCCGCACGGCCTTCTCCCTGGCGAGACTGCTGCAGGGTATCGGCCGGGATCGGGCGTCTTTCGCGGGCGGGGTAGTGGTTATTCTGCTGGTGCTGGTAGCGTTGTTGGCGCCGTGGTTGGCGCCCCACGACCCGGTGAAGCAGAACCTGGCCCACGCGCTGGCCCCGCCCGGCGGCGAATATCCCCTGGGAACGGACGACATGGGGCGCTGTCTGCTGAGCCGGGTACTGTACGGCACCCGCATCTCCCTCGCCGTGGGCCTCTTGGTCGGGGGGCTGGCGGCGGTCGCGGGGACGCTCATCGGCCTGATCGCGGGTTACTACGGCGGCTTTTTGGACGAGGTCCTGATGCGCCTTACCGATGTATTGATGGGCCTTCCCAACCTTGTCTTTATTCTGGCGGTGGTGGGTGTTTTAGGACCGGGACTGGGAAACACTATCCTGGCGCTGGTGGCCTTGGGGTGGCTGCACTTCGCCCGCGTGGTCCGCGGCAGCGTCTTATCGCTCAAAGAGAGCGAGTTCGTCCTGGCGGCCCGCGCCCTGGGTTTCAGCGGCCCGCGGATCATGGTCCGGCATATCCTGCCGAACGTGCTTGGTCCGGTTGTGGTTTTGGCGACGTTTGACATTCCGCACACCATCCTGGCGGTGGCCGGGCTTTCCTTCCTGGGCCTCGGCGCGCAGCCGCCGACGCCGGAATGGGGGGCGATGCTTAACGCGGCGCGATCGTACATGCGCACCTATCCGTTGCTGATGATCACCCCCGGGCTGATGATCTTCTTGACGGTGCTGGCCTTTAACCTGGTGGGAAACGGCCTGCGCGACGCCCTTGACCCGCGGCGGAGCAGGATTCTTGACGGAGGGGGAGGTTAATCGGTGCATTGGGTTTGGGATACCGCCTGGCGGGCGGTAGAGGTCTGGGCCCGGGCGCTGCCCTATACCGTTCTGGGAGTGCTGCTCGCGAACCTGGCGCTGGGACTGGGTTTCTTCCAGCGCCTGCACCCGCTCTTCACTCCTTTGCTGCGGCGTATCGGGTTTACCAGCGATGCCGGAATCGCCCTTTTGGTTGCATTCGGTTCGCCCCCTACGGCGGTCGCCATGCTGGCCGGCTTGTACCAGGAGGGGCGAATAAGCCGCCGCGAAACGCTCCTGACTGCTATAGGTACCTGGTTTCCCCAAACGGTATACGAAAGCGTTGTCTATCTGGCACCCGTAGCCATACCCTTTCTCGGATCGGTAGGGCTTGCCTATACCGCTTTTTTCCTAGCCAACGGCCTGTTGGTAAGCGGGGTAGCCTTCATTGCGGCGGCTTTCTTGCTTCGTCCCGGTTCCGCCGATTCCGCGCCGGTCCCGGCAACGAACCGGGAAAGACCGTTGCGGGATGTATTCGGGCACTGTATAAAGCGCACAGTTTATGTTCTCCGGCGGATGGTTTTATTGGCCCTCCCCGTGAGCATTGCCGCCATGTTGCTGGTAAACGCCGGGTGGTTCAAGGAAATGCTGGGTTCGCTTGATAACGTGCCCCTGCCGCCCGCGGCGCTGACCGCTATACCGGTATGCCTTGCCAACCCGGTGGCTGCTTACGCAATGCTGGGAGATTTACTACAGCAGGGGGTATTAAACCCGCACTTGACGCTCCTGACGTTGATGCTGGCCAATTTCGTCACGAGCCTGCGGTATATCCTGGCCCACCGCCTACCGTATTATGTCGGCCTGTTCGGAAGCCGGCTGGGTTTGGAGATTACTGCCGTGGGGGCGCTACTACGCCTCGGCTGGACGGGTGTTTTTATTGTGCTGTTATTTATCTGGTGAAAGGGAAGAGGATGCCCTTGTTATCGATCAAAAACCTGACGGTTGATTTTCCGCTTCCGGAAGGAACGGTACACGTTCTCGACGGTGTCAGCCTGGAACTGGGGGAGAAAGAAAGGCTGGCGCTCATCGGGGAGACCGGTTCGGGCAAAACCGTATTGGGACACGCCATTCTACGCCTTCTGCCGCCCGGGACGCAAGTGCGGGGCGAGGTCTGGTATGACGGTTGCAACCTTTTGTCTCTTCCATCCACCCGGATGCGGGAGTTCAGGGGGAAAGAGATCGCCATGGTTCTGCAAAACCCCGCCGCGGCGTTGAACCCCGTCCTCACCGGGGGATACCAGGTGCGGGAGGCGATTGCTCGCCGGTGGCGCCCGACCGGGCGCCCGGTCCGCCGGAAGGTGGCTGATCTTTTGGCTGGGGTGGGACTCCCCGAGCGGGCAACTTCCTGCTATCCCCACCAGCTCAGCGGGGGCATGCAGCAGCGACTGCTGCTGGCTCTCGGCCTGGCGCTGGAGCCCCGTCTTTTGATCACCGACGAACCAACCAAGGGGCTCGATTGGCCCCTGAGGGCGCAGGTGGTGGAGCTTCTCCGGGAGATGACGTTCGGACGGCGCGCGTTTGTTCTAATCACCCACGATCTGCCCGCCGCGCGGCAGCTGGCTGACAGGGTCGCCGTGCTATACGCGGGCCAGGTGGTGGAATACGGCCCGGCGGAGGCCGTTTTTTCCGCGCCGCGTCACCCTTATACCCGCGGGCTTCTGAACTCACACCCGGCCAGGGAACTGAAGCCGATTCCGGGAGCGGCACCTCCCCTCACCGCGCTTCCTCCGGGTTGTCGGTTTCAGCCGCGGTGCCGCCGGGCCAGGGCGATTTGCGCGCGGGAGGCACCGCCGCTGGCCGAGGTGACCCCGGGGTACAGGGTGAGGTGTTATTTTTGTTAGAAGTGAAAGGCTTGAAAAAATACTTCCGCGGCGGCTTGCTGGGACGGCAGCTGGTTAAAGCGGTTGGCGGCGTATCTTTCACTATCAACCCCGGTTACACGCTTGGGCTGGTGGGCGAGAGCGGCGCGGGGAAGAGCACCGTGGGGCGCCTGGTGGTGGGCCTCCTGCACCCCACCGGCGGCAGCGTTTTCTACGAAGGTCGGGATGTTTTCAGGGCCCGCGGGGAGGAAGCCCTTTATCTGCGACGGAAGATGCAGATCATTTTTCAGAACCCCCAGGGAGCGCTCAATCCCCGGATGCGGATCGGCGAGATCCTGAGCGAGCCGCTGTTGGTGCATCGTTTGGTGCGGGGCCGGTACGTGAGGGAGCGCGTGGCCGACCTGCTCGAGATGGTCGGCCTCGGGCCGGAGTTCTATCACCGTTACCCCTGGGAAATGAGCGGCGGCCAGAACCAGCGGGTGGCCATCGCTCGGGCGCTAAGCCTGGAACCGTCCCTTCTCGTGCTGGATGAGCCCACCTCGGCCCTGGACGTGTCCGTGCAGGCACAGGTCTTCCAACTCCTGAAGAAAACCCAACAAGAAATGAGACTGGCGTATCTTCTTATATCCCACGACCTGGATGTGGTTTTCCGGGTGGCCGACGAGGTAGCGGTAATGCACCGGGGCCGCATTCTGGAACAGGGGTCCGCCTCGGCAGTGGCGACCAGTCCCCGTCATCTATACACCATCCGCCTTTTGTCCGCCAGGATAGCATTGTAGTTGTAAATGAAACTTCCCCCTTCCCAACCTTCTGTTCCTGCAGTGAGCTGGTAATGGGCATATGGTAGATACCCTGGGAGGGGGATGGTCCCGGTGGGTTGGCTGAAACGGCTGGCGGAACGGTTCCGGTGGCGCGCCGTTGGGGAAACGGGAAGGGCCATTCCGGTTCTGCAGGTGGAGGTCACCAGCCGCTGCCAGTTAGGCTGCGTGTACTGTCCGCGCACTTCCCCCAGGATCCTCCAGGAGGCTACAAAGATGGCAAATATCGCTTCTTTCCTTGGCAAGTCCAGTGCACTGATAAGCATTGTGGCCAGCGACGTAAGCGAGGTGTTAGGGCTAACCTGAAACGTCCGAAAGCTGACGGGATTGCCTGACCGGGAATTGCTGGATATAATGGCCATATCTTTTAGAAAGGAAAGACGCCCCTGTTTGTTGTGGTACTGTGGTCAGCAGCAGCACCAGAGGCGTCCCCACTAGATGTATGGTCATTGTAACAGAATATGAACTGATTGAGAACCCCGACAAGGGTGTTTTTTGTGCGGAGCGCGGAGCAGATACCCTGCCCCTGCTGTAGCGGGCATTTAAAGGTCATTGGCAGCCGCAAACGGAGCTGTATCGATAGCCTGGGGGACAAAATCGTCCTCATCATCCGCCGCCTTGGTTGCGTTGCGTGCCATCGCATCCACCACGAACTGCCGGACATGCTGGTGCCGTACAAGCGCTTCCTTCCCCCCGAGACCGTCACCAACGCCTTTTTGCACAGCGAGAGCGTAAGGTCGACAAGGCGGGCTGCATCAGCTTTATGGGCCAAAAGTACGAGGTGGGTCTCACCTTCGTCGGTTGTACGGTGATGGTCATCTATGACCCCGCCGACATCACCGAACTGACCATTGAGTACCAGGGGCATGCCCCCTGGAAAGCCAGGCAACTGGTGATCGGGGAACAGACCAAAGAGCGCCCGCAAAGCCGGACTGCTGAATCATCCAGGCTCCTTTGTGCAGCAGCAAAGAAAAACAAGCAGAGAAAAGAGCAGCAGGTGCCTGCCATCTCCTACCGGGCGGTTTGCAAGGGGGAGGTCGGCGGCAATGTTTGAAGAATTCTACGGGTTGACCCAAACCCCGTTCACCCGCGACATTCCGACAGACCAGTTGTACCCGTCCATGATGCTGGAGGAGACACTGGGCAGACTGGAACATGCCGCCCGGCGCCAACTGTTCGTTGTGCTCACCGGGGACAGCGGGACCGGCAAGACCACCGCCATCCGGCGTTTCAAGGATATCCTCGACCCGGCCCGGTTTCTGGTGATGTACCTGGCGGATTCCAAACTGACACCCCGGCATTTCTACAAAGGCCTGCTGGAGCAGCTCGGGTGTGAAGCCAAGTTCTACCGGGGCGATGCCAAACGCCAACTGCAAAAACGGCACCTGGCATATGCCGGTGCGGACCGGGACATCTTCTCGGATGGTGCGTTGGATGAGATCTTTCGTTTCTCAGCCGGGACCCTGCGGTTGATCAACAAGGCCTGTACCCATTGCCTGACCTACAGGGCACAGAACGGCAACCGGATCGTTGACGACCACATGGTAAAGCGGGTGATTCAGGGAGAGCTCATGTAGTTCTCCCTGGTCCACCCGCTGATGATTGCCGGCCAGCTGTTCGGTCAATTCTCGGATAATTAACACCGTCTATTCCCGGACATTATGGGGTGGCAGTAACACCTTAAAACCGATCCAATTACAATTGCGCCCGTGGAATACTTTGGACCGGAAGCGTATTAGCTTCGAGACGGGACAGGTCCACAACCCGGCTGGCCTGGTCGATGTCAATCCCGACCAATCGCCCCTCGGCGTCGAAATCCAGCACCACCCCTGGCGCGACTTCCCGGGCGTCGGCACCGGCCTTTTCCGAGAACTCTATGTAGAGAGAATCGGTTTCCGGATAGTAATGAAGCCTCATTGTTCTTTTCCGCCTCTTTTGAATCCGCGGTCGGGAAAGGCGTTGTGCACCGTCTCCCCGTCGCCAAGGGTTACCACCCGCAGGTATTTGCCGAGTTCAGGTACGAAAACCCAATACCGTATACGGCCATCGGCCTGTTCCTCCCGGTTAGCGGGCCGCCGTTAAAGCCTCTTCGCACCACTCCCGGCGGATGTACGGGCGTTTTCGCAGGACCTGCTCCTCAAAGTACCGCGTTGTTTTCAATCCCTGCAACCCCTTACCCCGACTATACCAGTTAATACGGTTGGTGGGCAAGACTTTAGACAATCGGTCAAGACGCATTCCCCGAGTTTAATCGTCAGGGTTGCAATGAAGCGGGAAGCCTCTTCCTGAGTAACCTTCAGAAGCGCTCCATCCTTTTTTGTTTCGTTTCAATCCCTCATAGGTAGGCTAAAAACTTGTCCTAGTGAGCTTCACACTAAGCCCTGCCCTTGTTTCAATCCAGAATGCCCTACCATTGATCCCAAAAAGGATGTGAGCGGTGGGGATGTCACGGAAGGGGTTATCAATGCGCAAAGTAAGAGAAGTACTACGGTTACGCTTTGGCGCCGGCCTGAGCGTGCGGCAAATAGCGCGTAGCTGCAACATTGCCAAAAGCCTCGGTGACAGCGCCGGTTTGTGGATCTAACGGCTTAACACCCGCCGGTTCAAAAAGATGCCCACCACCCGGCGCGAACTCTTTGAGACCCTCGACCGTCCGGCCCTGCGCCCGCTGCCTCCCGAGCGTTACCCTTACCGGGAATGGAAAACAGCTAAAGTCAATATTGACTACCACATCCAGGTGGATAACCACTTCTACAGCGTCCCCTACCAGTTGGTGGGCGCACAGGTTGACGTCCGTTTGGGCCCCTACATCCTCGAAATTCTGCACAAGAACCGGCGTGTGGCCAGCCATCCCCGCAGCTACCGGGCCGGCGGGTGCACCACCAACCCGGCTCACCGCCCCAAAGTGCACCAGAGATACCTTGAGTGGACCCCTTCCCGGCTTATATCCTGGGCGGCGGAAACCGGACCCTATACCAGTCAATTAGTGAAGACGGTTCTAGAAAGCAAGCCGCACCCGGAACAGGGGTTCCGTACTTGTATGGGGATCATCAAGCTGGCTAAGCAGTATTCTACAGAAAGGCTGGAAGCAGCCTGCCGCCGCAGCCTGGCCATCAAAGCCTATTCTTACCGCAGTATCGCCTGAATCCTTAAAAACGGGTTAGATCAGGTACCGCTTAAAACCAGCACCCCCAAGTCCGTATCCTCGCACGCCAACATTAGAGGGCCGCAGTATTACAACTGAGGAGGTTCCAAACCGTGCTACATCAGACTAAGGACAAGCTCTGTACCTTAAAACTCACCGGGATGGCGCAAGCCTTGGAAGAACAGTTATCCCAACCGGAGATGAACAACCTTTCTTTTGAAGAACGTCTCGGGATGCTGGTAGACCGAGAGTGGGATGTACGGGAAAGCAGGAAGCTCACGCGCCGACTTAGGTTCGCTAAGTTTAAGCAACAGGCCTGTGTGGAGGATGTCGACTTCCGGCACCCACGTGGCCTGGATCGTTCCATCTTCTTTTCCTTGGCAGAGTGTCGTTGGATTAAGTCCTGCCACAATGTGATCATCAGTGGGCCAACGGGCGTGGGCAAAACATTTCTCGCCTGCGCCCTCGGCAACAAGGCCTGCCGGATGGGCTTTAACGTCCTTTACTTCCGAATGTCACGCTTCTTACACGCTCTTCTTACCGCCCGGGCGGATGGGACCTACAGCTCATTGGTGCGCAAGCTGCAGAAAACGCATCTCCTGATCCTGGACGATTGGGGGCTAACACCGATCGAACTCGAACAGGCCCGTGAACTCTTTGACATCCTGGAGGACCGCAACCAGTTAGGCTCCACACTTATCGTGAGTCAGATTCCAGTGAGCCAGTGGCATGAAGCTATCGCTGACCCCACTATTGCCGATGCCATTCTCGACCGTCTCGTTCACAACGCTTACAAGCTTGAACTAAGGGGGGAATCGATGCGGAAAACGATGTCCAAGCTTGACTGAATCTGGACACTTGGATACTATTACCACATACCAGCACCGCCCCGTTCTGACACTGTCCGAAAACTCCGGAATGGGTGTCCGAATTCACCGGAATGCGCAACCTCATGCGCAGGCGTATCCAGTTTCGGTTCATGTGTCTGACTGCACCGGCCCGGTAACGGAGTCAGTTTTAATACCAGTCCCAGGCCCTTAATCTGCCGCAAAAAGAGTCTGCCAGGTCTGCCTGTATCGAACAGGTTCAGACAGGCCTCGTTGCCCGCCACCACGCCGATGGTGGAGAATTCGCCGCGCAGGTAGAACCTGGTATAGGGATAAAGCCCAGCTTCAGTCAGCCGTTCCAGCACTTGCGCTTTATTTTCAGGGAGGTGGCCGCTATTTCCGGCCGGCCGGGCCAGGCGTTTGAAATAGTCGTCTTCATCCTGCGTCAGGGTAGCCCAGCCGGGAAAGGTTGAGGGTGCAAACCCCGATAGATTTCCGGCGACCTGGAAAAGGAAATCCGAAACCCTGCTGCCGGGCGTCGCCTTGCAGGAGTACCTCGCAGAAGGACCGGTTGAAAATGTCCATGCTTTTTTGTCAGTGTAAACATTTTCGTTCCTCGTATA
>NZ_JBQXEZ010000037.1:0-12971 GCF_052618305.1 Desulforudis sp. DRI-14
TTGATTTTCAAGGCTCCGCGGACCCGGGAGGGGTGTTGGCTGTCAAAGTTGAGTTTATAATTACCACAAATCCGGCAATTGAAGCTGCTAAAACTTATCGACCCGGATTTGAAATGCGTGCCACGGAGATACAAGCCTGGATCAGGGCTGGAACTCCGTAGTTTTGTTTGCTCAAGTATTTCTCGCCCCATTCCCTGGAAGGATGTAAGACGACTTCTTTCTTGTCTGGCGAGGTATGTCTGGCGGGCCGATGGATTTAACAATATAAAACCATTTTTGCTTCGGGCACCTGTCTGCAACAGGCAGGCCGGCAAAAACCCGGATCAACTTGATACCCCCATAACTTGTATGATATGATATCTTTACCACGAAAGTTCTGAATATTTCATATTTTCTGAGCATAAGGTTCGGATCGAGCGTTTTGCGTTTCATTTTGCATTTCGTTTTGCGTTTAACCTCGACTTTGACACCTGACCCTATACGAACCCAGCAAAATCAAGGCTTTACAGGCATGAGAAGGACGCGTACCACTACATTTTCCTAATTTGTGGCAGCACCAAGAGCCAGTTCCTGTACGTGTTGCGGCGGTCGGATACCCAGCGCCCGGAAGGCTTCGTAGGCCTGGCCCGGCATCTCCGTGCGGCAAAGATACGTTTGACCCTCCAGAGTTAGCTCGGCGGCCTTGAGCTTTTTGAGATCTCGGATCAGGTACTGGTATTCCATCTGCGCCCCGGCCAGCTTGAGGCTTTGTTGCAGCGCCGATTCTAAGACCAGGGCCAGGAAGCAGACCATCACGTGCCCGTGCACCCGGCGGTCCTTCCAGTGGTAGATCGGGCGCAGGTCCAAGGGCGACTTGAGTTCCCGAAAGGCCCGTTCCACCCGCCACAGGTCCTTGTAGGCCAGGGCGGCGTCGGTGTCCAGGTCGGCGTTGGTCCGCAGAACGTATTTCCCGTCGTAACGCGCTTCGCGTTCCAGAGCCTGACGGTCGATTTCGGCTTTAGCCCCGTTGAGTTTCAGGAAGCAGCGATAGCCCTTGTTCCCGATGAGCGGTTTAATGCCCGCCTTGAGTTTGGCTTTAAGCTTTTGGACCATCTCTTCTCGGGCCTGGCGGTCGTGCTCGGCCTCGACGGGGTTGTAGCAGACGATATAGCGGTCAGCGGCATGCCAGACTTCCTTAACCTTCAGGTTGTCCCGCACGACCTTGTAGCGGCCGCCGGTGGCGAGGACCTCGGCCACGGCGCCGGCGCAGCACATCTTGACCCCGACGATGTACTCGATGCGCTGTCTGTCCAGTTCATCCAGGAGCGCGGGAGAGACCATGCCGCAGTCGGCGACGAAGATGACGCGCCGCAGGTTAAACCGTTTGCGGGCGTCATTGATCGCTACCTTGAGGGTCTCGATGTCGGCGGTGCTCCCGGGGAAGACCCGGTGGGTCACCGGCATTCCTTCCCAGGTCATCAGCACTCCGACGATGATCTGCACCCGGTCCGGGCAGCTACGTTTTGTGATTTTTCAAGGAGCGATCCTTGATTTTCAAGGCTTCGCGGACCCGGGAGGGCCATTAGCCGTCAAACTTGAGTTATAGTTTGTGTACGGTTTTTGCTTTTATGGCAAGTGGCCAAGAGGATAATGAAAAGAGGGTGATATTTGGATTAAGCCGATGGAGTACATAGAAGAGATCTTTATTTAAATTTAAGGAGAGGGGTTGATTAAATGTCTGAAGATCTGTTTGCCAAGGAGGAAACCCGGAAGGAATTGACGCGGAGGTCTTTCTTGAAGCTTATGACAGGTTTGGGGTTGACCGGTCTTGCGGGTGTTACTTTGCGTGGTCTTGGTTTGGGTGGTCTTGTTGCACCTGCTGGTGGTCTTGTTGCACCTGCTGTGGGCTATGCCTCAAAACTGGCACCGGCCGACGTCGTACCGATTGCTCCTGACAATCCGTCTATTGTTTACTACCAGAAGTTTTGTTTGCGTGGTAGTTGTGACGCGTGCGTCCGTGTTTGCAACGAGGTTCAGACGGTTTTAGGTTTTTGGGATGAGAAGGTGGCGCAAGAGATTGTTTGTGTTAATTGCGGGCAGTGTGCCCTTGTATGTCCCGGTAAAGATGGCCTCCCCGCCATCCGGGAGCGGGACGAGACCGCGGTGGTTTTCGATGCCTTGGCCAGCCCCGATTACCATGTAGTTGTTCAGACTGCACCAGCCACCCGGGTGGCTCTTGGGGAAGAGTTCGGGCTTGCTCCCGGAACATGGGTAGAGGGTCAGCAGGTGGCGGCGCTGCGCCGTCTCGGCTTTGATGCCGTCTTTAATACCAACTTTACCGCTGACCTCACAATTATGGAGGAGGCCACAGAATTTCTCCAGCGGGTTGTTAATGGCACGCACCCGTTACCGATGTTCACCTCCTGCAGCCCCGGTTGGGTTAAGTTTATGGAGTATTTCTATCCTGCCCTTATTCCGCATGTCTCGACTTGCATGTCGCCGCAACAGATGTTCGGAGCTTTGGCCAAAACTTACTACGCTAAGGCCCGAGGTCTGAATCCCGAAAAGATCATTTCGGTATCCATCATGCCTTGTACGGCCAAGAAATTCGAAGCCCAACGGCCTGAGATGAATGCCGCCAGCCGGTACTGGAATAATTCTCTGGTGAGCCGCGATGTCGATGTGGTTTTGACCACGCGCGAGTTGGCACGCATGATCAAGGCCCGGGGCATCGACTTTGCCAACCTGCCGGTCGAGGGCTATGATTCGTTGATGGGCGAAGATACCGGTGCAGCTATTATCTTTGGTGCTACGGGCGGCGTAATGGAAGCAGCGCTTAGAACAGCTTACTTTTTCCTTACCGGGGCACAGCCTCCGCAGGACTTGCTGAATTTCACGCCGGTTCGCGGCCTGGTCGGGATTAAGGAAGCCTCTGTACAGATTAACGGCGTGACGGTTAACGTGGCCGTTGCCCATGAACTCAAGAATGCCCGCACCGTTTGCGACATGGTGCTGGCGGGCAACCCGAACGGCTGGCATTTCATCGAGTTCATGTCCTGTTCCGGCGGCTGTATCAGCGGCGGCGGCCAGCCTAGAACGGCCGTTCCGCCAACCGATCCTATCCGCCAAGCGCGGATCGATGCTCTCTATGTCAAAGACGCAGCCGAGATTCAGCGCGCATCGTATGAGAATTCCGAGGTTCTGGCGCTCTACCAGAATTTCTTGGGAGAGCCGTACAGCAAACTTGCGAAACAGTTGCTTCACACCACTTATGTGAACCGCGGTCCCGTAGTGTAGTTAGATCCGCGGCCGCTAAAGGGCGGTTGGATCATTCTCCTGGACCACCGACATATCCGGGGTGTTACCTGGTCAGATCCGGTAGCGTATCGGGATGTTGTTCCGGGATAATTGCCATGTCATTTCCAGGGAACCGGCCGGGGAGGTTGCCAGAGGGGTGTCCGGATGGGGGATAAAGGGACCGACCCCGGCCATTTCAACGCAGAGGTCTTTAAGTAAGGAGACGTCTTTCAAGGGTGGTGCCGGGGCGCAGGCGCGCGAACAGCGCCGGATCGGCCGTCTCGTGCTTTAGAAGGTAGCGGTTTGCTCCCACGTCACGCAGTCGTCGATAGTCGTCCCTGGAGTGGTCACCGAGGGAGAGGGTTACGGCCATGTCCAATTTTTCTTTTATCCGCTGGACCAACCCGGCGAGGACATCTACGGTGTAAGCCGGGTCCTCGCCGGACTGCAGCATAATGCGCCAGTATCCCTCGTCACGTGCCTGCCGGGCGGCGGCCAGGATTTCCTCCGGGGCTATCCGGTAACGGGTAAGAAGACGGTTATCCCGTCGCAGACCGCAGTAGAGGCAATTCCTAACGCAATAGTTCGAGAACTCGATAATCCCTGGAAGGATGTAAGACGACTTCTTTCTTGTCAGGCGAGGTATGTCTGGCAGGCCGATGGATTGAACGGGGTTGGTTGGTTTTTTAAGTAGAATCGGCCTGGGTATTGTAGGGAAGTCGCCGGGTATAGATTTAGGAGTTTAAAAATGTTTTTGAAACAGCAGGATATTTTCCGTCAACAGCGAACCGATTATAAATTAAATTAAACGCATAATCGAAACAGCAGTAGTACGAAGCTATTGTTTTCCGTGATCATTTGAACCCATAAAAATTAAGAGCGAACAAAAGACCACGAAGGTCGGCCGAAAGGTATCGAATGCTTTCGTGGTCTTTTCTTTTTGGGGGTGAGGTTTGGAAAGACCGAAAGTTTGTTCGCGGGTTGAGGGACAGGTATGGCAGGAAGGAGTGAGCGGCGATGAAGAACGGTTTTGAACCGAAGATTATCGCGTTTCTATGCAACTGGTGCAGTTACGGCGGAGCGGACCTGGCCGGGGTCAGCCGGTTCCAGTATCCGCCGAATATCCGGGCGATCAGAGTGATGTGCACCGGAAGGATTGACCCGGGCTTCATTTTCAGAGCGCTGATGCTCGGGGCGGACGGAGTTCTAGTGGCCGGCTGTCATCCCGGTGACTGCCATTATGTTAAGGGAAACTACTACGCCGAGCGCCGGATCAGAATCTTGCGGCGCCTTTTGGAGTGGGTGGATATCGAGCGCGAGCGGCTCTGGGTGCGCTGGATATCCGCGGGGGAAGGTATCCGGTTTGCCAGCACGGTCAGGGAATACACGGATTTTTTGCGCGAACTCGGACCCAACACGCAGCGTTTCGCCGAAGCCGACATCGAAACCCTGGCGCGTGTGGCCTCGGCGATGGGTTCGGTCGGTCGGCTGGTCCTGGAAGAAAACATCTGCATGGTGGAGATGGCCAGGTATTTTCTGGAGCTTGTCCAGCGCGACTCGTGCGCCGAATGCATCCCTTGCCGCATCGGCACCAGGCGTCTTCTTGAAGTCTTTGAAAGAGTGCTGAAGGGAGAAGCCGATGAAGGCGAGTTTGTGTCATTGGCGGAAGCCGCCACGGCGATAGGCCTCGCGGCGAAGTGCGATCTGGGTCGGATCGCGGGACGGGCGGTAGCCGAAGTGGCCAGACACGGGCAGGACGAGCTCAAGGCGCATCTTGAGGGAAAGTGTCTGGCGACAGTGGAAGCCAACCGCGGCTGGGAAAGCGTAGTCGGCCGGGACGCGTGACCGCTTTTGGAACCTTGCCGGACAGCCGGTAGGCTGTATACCGCAAAACAGCCGCCGGCCGCCCGGACCGCTGTCATGCTTGAAGGAGGCGAAGATATGGGAAAAATCAGCCTGGTCATCGATCGACAAAAGGTTGAAGTGGAAGCCGGAACCACGATTCTGGAAGCTGCGGCCGGGGCAGGGGTGACGATTCCCACGCTCTGTTACCTCAAAGGCATTAATGAGGTTGGCGCGTGCCGCGTCTGTGTGGTCGAAGTGGCTGGAAGGAAGGAATTCGTCACGGCCTGTGACACACCGGCCGAAGACGGCATGAAAGTATTAACCAATACGCCGGCCGTACGTGCCGCCCGCCGCGTGACCCTGGAGATGATTCTCTCGGATCATCCCCTGGAATGCCTTACCTGTTTGCGCAACGGCAACTGCGAGCTGCAGGCGCTGGCCGCTCAGCTGAACGTGCGTGAGGTACGGATGCGCGGGGCGACACACGCCGATCTGGCGCCCGATGACTCCACTCCCGCGATTTGGCGTGATCCGCGGAAATGCATAGTTTGTCGCCGCTGCGAAAGCGTGTGTAACGATGTGCAGGGCGTCGGTGCGATCGACCTGCAGGGCCGCGGGTTTGACGCCTTCATAGGTCCGCCGGCGAACCTTCGGCTGGATGAAACAAAATGCGTGCAGTGCGGCCAGTGCGCGCTGGTTTGCCCGACGGCTGCGATTACCGAAAGGGATGAAACTGATATTGTTTGGGAAGCCCTGCTCGACCCGCAGAAATTCGTGGTGGTGCAGACGGCGCCGGCCACCCGCGTGACCATCGGTGACATGTTCGGGTTGCCTCCCGGTACGCCGGTCACCGGCAAGATGGTCGCCGCTCTCCGTAGGCTGGGGTTTGACGCCGTTTTCGACACGGACTTTACCGCTGATTTGACCATCATAGAAGAAGCTTCCGAGCTGATCAAGCGGTTAACCGAAGGGGGCGTACTCCCCCAGCTCACCTCGTGCAGTCCGGGCTGGATCAAGTACGCGGAGCATTTTTACCCTGAACTCTTGCCGCACGTTTCTTCCTGTAAGTCGCCCCAGCAGATGTTCGGGGCGATCACCAAAACGTATTTCGCCGAAAAGACCGGCCGGGATCCCGCCAGCATCTTCGTGGTGTCGGTTATGCCCTGTACGGCCAAGAAGTTCGAGGCGGCGCGACCGGAGATGGACGCCGCGAGGCGTTACTGGGACAATCCCCGCATCAGTCGCGATGTCGATGTCGTCCTGACGTCGCGGGAACTCGGACGGATGATCAGGCAGGCGGGAATTGACTTCGCCATTTTGCCGGACGACGAGTATGATGAGCCGCTTGGTGTCTCCACTGGAGCGGCGGCAATTTTCGGGGCCACCGGCGGCGTGATGGAGGCCGCGCTGCGCACGGCTTACGAAGTGGTGACCGGCAAAACGCTTGAGCAGGTTGGCTTTGAGGAGGTGCGTGGCCTTGAGGGGGTTAAGGAGGCGGTAGTGCCGTTGAACGGGGTCAACTTAAAGGTGATGGTGGTGCATGGGCTGCGTAACGCCCGTCACGTCATGGAAAGACTGAAGGCCGGAGAGCTCAAGGACTACCACTTTATTGAGATCATGTGCTGTCCGGGCGGGTGTATCGGGGGCGGCGGCCAGCCGATTCCGACGGACATGGAAGTAAGGCAGAACCGGATCGAGGGACTCTATCGGGTGGACGCGGCGATGAAGTACCGGAAGTCACACGAGAATCCGGCGGTAGATAAGCTCTACGAGGAGTTCCTCGGGAAACCCTTGGGCCACCGGTCGCACGAACTGCTTCATACCCGATACCTGCCCAGACCGTAACCGGGGTGAAGCCATTTTTTCCTGGAGGAGGTTTGAAAATATGCATAACGGTGACGCCGATCCAAAAGTGGTCTCGGAGTTGGCCCGGTCTCTGCTGGCTCTGGTGCGTAATGAGTCTTGCGGCGAGTGTCTTCCCTGCTGGCACGGGGTTAGGCAGATTGCGGCGGTTCTCGACAAGGTTGACAACGGAAGCCCGGTTAGTATAGAAGAATTAGCCGCGGTCGGCGAGTTGGCGCGCACTGTCGGCCAGGGCGCCAAATGCGGAGTGGGGCGTATCGGGGGCAGGCTTGTCCTGGAACTCCTGTCACGCTATCCCTCCGTATTTCAGGCTGGCGCATGATGGTTTTGCAATGAAGGAGGGGTGAAGGATGAGTACGTTTGCGCTGACCATCGATAGACAACGAATTGAGGTGGAGCCGGGGACGACGATCCTGGATGCGGCAGCTCAAGTCGGGATTAAGATACCTACCTTATGCTATCTGAAGGATATCGGTCATAACGTCGGCGCCTGCCGTATCTGCGTGGTCGAAGTCGACGGGGAGAAGGAATTCAAAACTGCCTGTAACACCCCGGCGGCGGCGGGGATGGTGGTCCGTACCAATACCCCGGCGATACGCGAGGCGCGTAAGGTAACCGTGGAACTGATCCTGGCCAATCATCCCATGGAATGTCCCACCTGCGTAAGGAACGGTCTGTGTGAATTGCAGGATCTGGCGGCGACGTTTGGCATCCGGGAAGTGCGCTTTCCGCGGACGCGGCCTGCTTACCCCATCGACGACTCTTCGGTGGCGATCATCCGCGATCCGAACAAGTGCATTCTCTGCCGCCGCTGTGTCACGGTGTGCCAGCAGATACAGGGCGTGAGCGCCATCGAGTTCAAGAAGGTGGACGGCGAGGCCGTGGTTGCTCCGGTCCTCAGGGCGCCGCTTGCGGAGACCAACTGTGTAAATTGCGGGCAGTGTATCCTGGTCTGCCCGGTGGGCGCGATCTACGAGCGTGATGAGACCGCCAGGGTCTGGGCGGCCCTGGCCGACCCGCAAAAACACGTGGTGGTCCAGACAGCGCCGGCGACTCACGTCTCCATTGGGGATATGTTCGGCCTGCCGGCGGGTACGGATATCACCGGCAAGATGGTGGCGGCTTTGCGGCGGTTCGGCTTCGATGCCGTGTTCGACACCAACTTTACGGCCGATCTGACCATTATGGAGGAGGGCTCCGAGCTCCTCGAACGGATCAACAACGGCGGCGTCCTGCCGCAGATTACTTCCTGCAGCCCCGGCTGGATCAAGTACATCGAACACTTCTATCCGGATCTTTTAGCGCATGTCTCCTCCTGTAAGTCGCCGCAACAGATGTTAGGGCCGCTGGCGAAGACGTATTACGCGCAACGGAAGGGGATCGACCCCGCCGACGTGTTTGTTGTCTCGATCATGCCCTGTACGGCCAAGAAGTTCGAGGCGGCGCGCCCGGAGATGAACGCCAGCGGCTACCGGGACGTGGATGTGGTGCTGACCTCGCGCGAACTGGGCCGGATGATCAAAGAAGCCGGTCTGGACTTCGCCAACCTGCCCGACGAGGACTATGACGAACCGATGGGCATCGGCAGCGGCGCCGCCCAGATTTTCGGCGCCACGGGCGGCGTAATGGAGGCGGCTCTCCGTACGGCGTACGAGTTGGTTACGGGCAAGACGTTGGATCAGATTAACTTTGAAGAGGTCCGGGGCCTGAAGGGGATCAAGGAGGCGACAGTACCGGTTAACGGCCTTGACGTCAAGGTACTGGTATCCCATGGATTGGGCAATGCGGGAATTCTGATGGATAAGCTTCGCGCCGGGGAACTAAAGGATTATCACTTTATCGAAATCATGTGCTGTCCCGGCGGGTGTATCGGGGGCGGCGGCCAGCCGATTCCCACCGGCACCGTGGCGCGCGAGCGGCGCATCGGCGGGATCTACGAGCGCGACAAGGCGCTGCCGTACCGCAAGTCGCATGAGAATCCACAGGTCAAAAAGCTCTATGACAAATACCTGGAGAAGCCTTTGGGTCATAAGTCGCACAAACTGCTTCACACTACCTACGTTGCCCGCGGATGGCGGCCGGAGGTTGAATAGATTCTAATCGGGCCATTCCCGCCCCTGATATACGTCAGGGGTTCTTGCCGGCGGGAGCATTGTCCTCCTGCCGGCTTTTTTAACGAAATCGGGAACAAGGTCTTTACAGATTTAATAGGACTCATCTATACTATTGATATTGCAGGACGGAGAACGGGCGGTGCGAAGCCGCCCCGGCGCGGGCCGTAAAATTAGGGAAAAACCACGGAAACCGGACTTTGCCGAAGCGAAGTCGTTTCCGTGGTTTTTTTGTTGCAAGTTCGCCGTTTTCGGGAGTCCAAGCAGGAGGAGGCAGGTGGGTTGCCCGGTCTAAAGCCAATGAAAAAAACCGGAAAGATTGCACGTATCGCGGTCATTGACGGCCAGGGGGGCGGCATCGGCAAGCTTTTGGTGGAAAAGCTCGCCCGCGCCCTGCACAACAAACACGCGGAAATCATCGTTTTGGGGACGAACGTCCTGGCCACATCCACGATGCTGAAGGCCGGCGCGGCCGAAGGGGTTACCGGTGAAAACGCCATTGTGCAGAATGCCGGCAAAGTCGACATCATTGCCGGAACCATTTCCCTGCTTGTCGCGCACAGCATGCTGGGCGAGTTTACCCCGGCGATGGCCGAGGCGGTAGCCAAAAGCCCAGCGGTAAAAGTGCTCCTGCACCTCAACCGGTCGGGGGTTGAAGTGGTCGGTGTGCCTGCGGAGCCTTTGCCCCACCTGGTGGATATGCTTGTCGAGAGGGTAGTTTCCCTGGTCGGAGGCTGTGAGGAAACATCCGGCGCAGTTATGTGACACGCTGGCACATCCAGATGCAAAAACCGGTATCGCGAATACCGGACACGAAGTCCGGGAATTCGCGATTTTTTGTCTTGTGGAAAACGGGCGCAGGAGGGTGTTAACGTTGCAAAACGCCGTGGTTATAGGTCTCGGAGACGTGTGTTTGGGCGATATGGGGGCAGGGTCATATGTCATCGAAGCGCTTTCCCAGGAAAACCTGGGTGAGTACGTCGACCTGGCGGACATAAGCTGCTACGAGGTGTTCGACCTGGAAATGCACCTTTACCGGAAAGACTACGCGGTCCTGGTCTATGCCCTGGCAAGGGGATACCCCGGCGGGCATGTATCCCAGGTGACATGCCGCGAGGCACTCCCGTCAGCGGACATGTTGAAAAATGGGGGCTGTTCAAAAACGAGCATGGCGCGGAAGGCGAAGCCGGCCAGCGGCGGAGCGTACCGGGCGGTACGTGAGCACTGGACGGCAAGCATGACAAAGTCAGGCGAAGTTTTTCAACTGCCCCTAGCGCAGGGGTTCTTCTGCGGCGGTATGCGCCCGGTGTACGAAAGGCTCCACATGGCGAAGGTTTTCGGCGTCCTGCCGCCCGAAGTGACGCTTGTCGTTATTGAGCCGCAGAAGGTATGCCACGGGCTGGAATTGACCGGAGAAGTCCGGTCCGCTGTTCGCAAGGCCGTCCGTCTGATCAAGAACAACTTGATGCAGCGCGGGTTCTTACCTTCTTCCCCGGTGACGCCTCTGCTCCGGTATCGCATGGACCTGTTGCAGACAACTATCTGACTGGGGAAGACGGCGTCGGTCAGTCCGGTGCGGAAAGGGGTGGTGTATGGCAAAAGCCCGAATGCAGGAGTTACGATGGAGATTGACTTTGACGAAGGAGGAGTACGTGTGAACAAGCACTGTGAACGGGAACAGGCGGTGACCAGGCGGGCCTTCCTGAAGATGATGGGCGGGCTCGGCCTGGCGGGGCTGGCCGTCGGCGCCGGCGGATGTCTTGAGTCGCCCGTTCGGGATACCGGCGGACAGGGATGGCTGCCTTATCAGTACGAGGCGGCGGGTACGTGGCCGGTACCCATGCGCGGGCGGGTTTCGATCGATCCCATGAACCCGTCGCTGGTCCGCGACGACGCCAAGTGTGTTCTGTGCGGGCAATGCCTCGATGTCTGCGAGCGGGTACAGGCGGTTTTCGGCCATTACGGTCTTCCGCTGGCCGATGACGTTATCTGCATTCACTGCGGGCAGTGTACAATGGCCTGCCCGACGGGCGCGATCGCGGAACGCGACGACACGGACAAGGTCTGGCAGGCGCTGGACGATCCCAGCCGTTTTGTCGTGGTGCAGACGGCTCCGGCAACAAGGGTGGCCCTGGGCGAGGAGTTCGGGCTTGAGCCCGGCACATGGGTCGCCGGCAAGCAGGTTGCCGCTCTCAGGAAGCTGGGTTTCGACGCGGTCCTGGACACCAATTTCACGGCCGACCTCACCATTATGGAAGAGGGCACGGAGCTGATCAAGCGCTTTAAAGGAGAACTGCCGGGCAAGCCGCTGCCGCAGTTCACCTCGTGCTGTCCGGGATGGATCAAGTTCTGCGAGTACTTTTATCCCGACCTGCTGCCCAATCTCTCGACCTGCAAGTCTCCGCAGCAGATGTTCGGTGCTTTGGCGAAAACCTATTATGCGGCGAAGAGAAATATCGCGCCGGAAAGTATCGTCTCCGTTTCTGTCATGCCATGCACGGCGAAGAAGTTTGAAGAGCAGCGCCCGGAGATGAACGACAGCGGGTCCTTCCACGGGAAGACATCCCTGCGGGACGTCGACGTCGTCCTTACCACGCGCGAGCTGGCGAAGATGCTGAAACGGAAGGGGATCGATCTGACGGCGCTGCCGGACGAGGCTTACGATTCATTCATGGGTGATTCCACCGGCGCCGCGATCATTTTCGGGGCTACCGGCGGCGTCATGGAGGCGGCCGTGCGTTCGGCGTACTTTTTCATCACCGGGCAAAAAACGCCGGCCGATCTTCTCAACCTGACCCCGGTGCGCGGCCTTGACGGTGTGAAGGAGGCGGCCGTCGACATCCCGGGCGTAGGCGCCGTGCGTGTTGCGGTTTGCCACGGAATGGCCAACGGCCGCCGGGTCCTTGAGGAGGTACGGAGCGGCCGGGCGCCGTGGCATTTTATTGAGTTTATGGCCTGCCCCGGGGGATGCATAGCCGGCGGCGGGCAGCCGAGGACGGCGGTACCGCCCACGGACGAGGTAAGGACCAAGCGCATCGCCGGGCTGTACAGCGCCGATGCGCGCTGGGTGCGGCGCGAAAGCCATGAAAACCCGGAGGTCCTGGCTCTTTACCGGGAGTTCCTGGAGCATCCCATGAGCGAAAAAGCCGAGGAACTGCTTCATACCGAGTACGTTTCACGCGCCGATAAGATCCGTCCTTTGGAGCTTTCCAAGTCGGTCAGCTAGCGAAAACGAATAGAGGGGGCCTGGTATTGTGGCAAAAGGCGTCCTGGTCGACCTGACCAGATGTATCGGATGCGGCAGCTGCGCCGTGGCCTGCAAGCTTCACAACGGCCTGGAATGGGATCCCGAAAAGCCGATTATTGACGAGAAGGCTGTCCTTGCCGGCGAAAACTGGACCGTGATCACAAGCCACGTTGTTGCCGTCAAGGACCGTGAGGTATGGCGGTTTGTCAAGCATCAGTGTCTGCACTGTCTTGAACCGGCCTGTGCATCATCGTGCTTCGTGAGCGCCCTCAGAAAGACTCCCGAAGGGCCGGTTGTTTACAACGAGGACATCTGTGTCGGATGTCGGTACTGCATGCTGGCATGCCCGTTCGGCGTTCCCAAGTACGAATGGGATCAGCAGTTTCCGCGCGTGCAAAAATGCAATATGTGCTTTTCACGGGTTAATGCAGGCCAAGTCACGGCCTGTACGGTGGTTTGCCCGACACAGGCGCTGCGATTCGGTGAGCGCGATGCGCTTCTTGCCGAAGCCCGCCGCCGGATTGCCGATAATCATGCTTATGTCCCCGCCGTTTACGGCGAGAAGGAATACGGGGGCACCTCCTGGCTGTACATCTCGGACGTGCCGTTCGAGCAGATGGGCTTCAAGA
>NZ_JBQXEZ010000038.1:0-12633 GCF_052618305.1 Desulforudis sp. DRI-14
TGTTATCCCGGTCTGCCGGGTAGGTTATCCACGCGTTACTCACCCGTCCGCCGCTGGAATAGAGGTCAGAAGTCAGAGGTCGGAGGTCGGATCTCGAGGGCATCTGCTTCGCAGATGCCTTTTCTCTACCTTACCTTAACCTCTCAGTTCTGACCTCTATTCCCGCACGACTTGCATGTGTTAAGCACGCCGCCAGCGTTCGTCCTGAGCCAGGATCAAACTCTCCATCAATACCTTGCGCTCAGCAACGCTTAGCCACTGTTCAGTTTTCAAAGACCACCCATTCTCTCTCCCTCGCCGCCGCCCCGCGACAGCGACATTTTTTATCTTATCACTCGCCTGCGCCCTCTGTCAACAGCCACTTCCTGCCTCCTCAGGAAGCTTTGTCGCCCCGGGCTCAGCAAGTCTTAATATAGCATGCCCCCTCTAATAGTGTCAACAGCTTTTGACTGATATCCTACGGTGCACGACTTGCCACTAATCAAGTCAAGGGCGGACCGGTTCGGTGATTTTGAACAGGCCGTTGCCTAAAAGACCGCTGTCGAGGTTGACATAGGTCAGCGGGACATCGCCGACGACGATATTCTCCACCAGCGGCACCCGGGTCGCCACTCTGACCTCGGTTTTCTGCCACGGCACAACGACCTGCACTTGCGTATCGAGATCGAGATAGATGCTGTGGCGGGTCTGGTTGATGCCTGCTCCTTCAAACTTATCAACCATGTTTACCCGCACGGCCCCTACCGGTATAACCTGCACCGGAATGCGCGGGCCGTAAGTGGCGAGCAGCTGGCTCCCCAGAGCCTGCCCCAGCGGAATGACGAACTCCTCCTGGCTGATACCGCGAATCCTGCCTTCCGCGGCCAGAGCAAAATCGGCTGCTAGTTCGCTGATGCGGCCGGTGTTGGCCTGCATCATCACAATGCGGCCCTCGTTATCCTTGTGCAAGCTAACAAGATCCTGGTAGTTGACGCTTTGGCTTTGGATGCAGCCCTTGACCGCCTCGTTAATATTATTGACAGTCACCTGCACCGCTTTTGCCCTCGCTATGTCTACAATCGCTGGCAGAAAGTGACGCTCAACAATAATAAAAGTATAGACTAAAACAGAAACGGCCAGGCCCAGCCAAACTGTTATGGCAAGCTTGCGCCGGCGTCTTTTGAACACTGGACAGCCCTCCCGCATGGTAAAGTATATGAAGGCAGCCATACAAAAAGAAACAGGGCCTGCGGCCCTGTTTCGCTGTAGACTATAAGCTGTAGGACTCCCCAGCACTCAACTCGAAGAGTCATTGCATTTAGAGCTACCGTTAGTCTTCGAGACGCCAAAAGTTCGATCTACTGCAACTTAACTACCGTAGTTGATTGCTGGACCGTTAGAGAATGCTTAATAAATCGGGCCTGCGGCTCTGTTTCTGATATCTAAAGTCTGATCCGGGCGAACTTACGCTTTCCGGCCCTGATCACCATGCCGTCGGCAATCTGGACTTCAAGGTCCGGGGAATCGACTCTCTGTTCGTTGATGCGCACCGCGCCTTGCTGGATCAGCCTCTTAGCCTCGCTCGTGCTGCCCGTCAAACCCGCCAGAACAAGGAGTTTGGGCGCCCAGATCCTTTGCTGCACCGTTGCCTCCAGGGGCAACTTGCACTCGGGCATATCGCTGGGAAGCTCGTGCTGCTGGAAAATACGCTTGAACTCTTGCTCCGCGTTCGCCGCGGCATTCTCGCCGTGAAACGCGTGGACGATCGTGTAAGCCAGCCGCATTTTGTAATCGCGGGGGTTAACATCCCCGCTTTCCAGTTCGGTCTTGATCTTTTTCAATTCCTCCAGCGGAACGTCAGTTACCAGTTCAAAGTAACGAACAATCAGTTCGTCGGGAATGGACATAATTTTACCGTACATGTCCTTTGGCTCATCATTGACGCCGACGTAGTTACCCAGGCTCTTGCTCATCTTCTGTATCCCGTCCAGCCCTTCGAGGATCGGGGTGGTGATGGCCACCTGGGGTTCCTGCCCGTACTCTTTCTGTAATGTCCGTCCCATAAGCAGGTTAAACTTTTGGTCCGTGCCGCCGAGCTCCACGTCGGCCTGGAGAGCAACAGAGTCGTATCCCTGCATCAGCGGGTAAAAAAATTCGTGAATGCTGATCGGTACCCCGCTTTTGAACCGTTTTTCAAAATCGTCACGTTCCAGCATTCTTGCCACGGTGCAAGTTGACGAAAGACGGATTACCGCCGCGAAATCCAGGGGGGCCAGCCAACGACTGTTAAAAACAATATGTGTCTTTACGGGATTCAGGACCTTGAAGACCTGTTCCTGGTACGTCCGGGCGTTGGCCTGCACTTCTTCTTCGGTAAGCTGCCGCCGCGTCTCGCTCTTTCCCGTGGGGTCTCCGACACGTCCGGTAAAATCACCGATGACCAGGTAAATTTCATGCCCGAGATCCTGGAACTGGCGCAGCTTTTGCAATACCACGGTGTGACCCAGATGGATGTCCGGCGCTGTGGGGTCCAGGCCGAGTTTAACCCGGAGGGGCCGCCCGGTTTTGACCGAACGCTGGAGCTTTGCGATCAATTCTTCTTCCGGAATTATTTCGACAACTCCGCGTTTGATGATTTCCAGCTGTTTGTCCAGTTCCAACATTTGCTTTTCCTCCATTAGGCCAAAATTTCCCTACATTATAACAATGCCTGTCCCGAGGGAACAACATGAATAGTCAATATCATTATTTCCCAAGTCATTTTAGAGGCGGCGGAAGAGTTATATAGCATGACGGGAACGGCTACAGGAAGACGGCTCCCAAAAGCGGTGGAAACAACCTTATCCATGATATAATGCATCTATATTGGGTTGCCTCACAACCTGGGGAGGAGCATATGATCGAGCGAAAACGCAAAAAAAGGAAGCTGCATTTCCTCCGGTTGCTTATTGTGCTGACAGCAGTCTTTATGATTATCGGCGGGGGATTCGCCTTCGGTTATACCGTCTACAGCCTACGGGACATCCCGACGTTTGACCCGGAATCGCTTACCCCCAGCAACGCCACACTTATTTACGACAAAAACGGGGAGCAAATCACCGCCATCGGCCTCGAGAAACGTATCCCGGTTAAGATCCAGGACGTCCCCGCTGTAGTCAAAAAGGCCTTCCTCGCCGCCGAAGACAACCGGTTTTATCAACACCATGGCATAGACCTGCGCGCTGTGGTGCGCGCCGTGGTGGCCGACCTGCGCCATGGCAATCTTACCCAAGGCGGCAGCACGATCACACAGCAGTTGGCCAAAAACTGCTTCCTGTCATCGGAAAAGAAACTGAAACGAAAGATTCAAGAAGTCTTCCTGGCCATCCAGATCGAGCGCCATTATACCAAAGACGAAATTTTTGAAATGTACCTCAACCAGATTTATTTCGGCGAAGGGGCCTACGGCGTGGAAATGGCCTCCCGGACTTACTTTGGCAAACCGGTCTCGGCGCTGACTCTACCCGAGGCTGCTCTCCTGGCAGGTCTGCCCCAGGCGCCGAGCGCCTACTCCCCTTACAAGAACATGGATGCGGCTACAGCGAGGCGCAACACCGTCCTCGACTTGATGGTCAAGTACGGCTATATCACTGCCACCGAGGCCGCCGCGGCAAAGGAAAAGCCAATCGAGCTCAGCAAGAGCGCCGATCAAGACAGGCCGGAGTATCCATACCCCTATTTCATCGATTACGTTACAGACCAGCTTGTCGAACGCTACGGCGACACGCGCGTTTTTAAAGAAGGCCTGAGGGTATACACCACCCTGGACCCTGCTATCCAGCAGGCTGCCGAGGCTGCCGTAGCAAAGCCTTCGAACTTCCCCGCCACCGAAAAGGACCACAAGGGTGTTCTCCAGCCGCAGACAGCCGTCGTTGTCCTTGATCCCCACACGGGCTATATCAAGGCTATTGTCGGCGGGCGGGAGCATAAACAGATACGCGGCTGGAACCGGGCCACCCGGCCCCCCGGGCGCCAGCCCGGCTCATCTATCAAGCCCGTCATTGCTTACGGTCCTGGCATCGAATTGGCAAGTATGGGGCCAGCCACGGTAATCGACGATTACCCCATTGAGTACCCCGGTAAACCCGGCTATAAACCCAAGAATTACGACGGGCAATACCGCGGCATGGTGACAATGCGCACGGCCGTGGCGCTCTCCATCAACACGGTTGCCGTTCAGGTGCTCGACCGGGTCGGCGCCTACCGGGCTGCCGAATTCGCCCGTAAATTGGGCATTACATCGGTCAACCCCGACCGCGAGGGCTTGTCCATGGCCCTTGGCGCCTCGCTGGTTACACCGCTGCAAATGGCCGGGGCCTATGGCGCTTTCGCCAACCAGGGCGTTTACGTGGAACCCACCGCCATCACTCTTGTCAAGGACGCGCACGGAAACGTGCTGGATCAGTTCCAGCCCCGGAAGGAGAGAGTGATGAGAGCGACAACAGCCTACTTGATCACAGATATGCTGCGCACGGCAGTGCAGTCAGGGACCGGCAAGCGCGCCGCCCTGGGAGCACGGCCCGTGGCCGGCAAGACCGGTACCACCGACGACCGAGACAACAACTGGTTTTGCGGTTATACACCGGAACTTGTCTGCACGGTTTGGATGGGTTATGACAACGATAATGTCTCCAGGCCGCGCTCCCTGCCTCCGGGATCTTTCGGCGGGACCTACACGGCCCAAATCTGGAAAGACGTTATGAGCCAAGCTCTGAAAGGAACCCCCATCCGCGACTTCCAGCGCCCGGGCAACCTGGTGACTGCCTCGGTCGACAGTAAATCAGGGCTCCTTCCGGGACCCAACACGCCGCCGGAACACATTGTTACCGACCTCTTTGTCCGGGGAACGGTACCGACTGAAGAGGACAACAGCCACGTCCTGGCTGAAATCTGTCCCGCATCGGGGCTGTTAGCCACCGAATACTGCCCGGAACGGGTGGCACGCGTCCTCTTCAAAACCGGCTACGAGGTACCGCCTATTGTCCAGGACTACGCTGAACGGCTGCCGACCAAAACGTGTGACATCCATGGCCCCGGCAGCGTTCTTCAACCGCTGCCTCCAGGTGACCAGCCGTCCGGTATTCTTCCGCCAATAGAGGAAGTCGGGCCCCCGCTGCGGCCTGAAGATACCGACAACGGTACCCAAAAACCTAATCAAAACAACAACTGGTAGGGGCATTAAAACCGGGTGAGGAAATGAATTCCTCACCCGGTTTGGCACTGGACGCTGGGCATTGATACTAACTTCTAAGATCTAACAGCCAACAGCATAGTTAAACCATCGCCTTCTGGCTGGCTTCAATCGCCTTGTCGATTTCACGCTGAAGTTCCGGCGGCAGCCCGTCAAGGTGTACATTCAAGAAGCCCCGGACGATCGTTGCCGTCGCCTCCTCCTCATCGAGGCCGCGGGCCATCAAGTATTCGATTTCTTCCGGAGCGATCTTCCCCACTGCAGCCTCGTGTGACATCTCGGCCCCGGCGACCCGTGCTTCCAGCTCAGGCACGGCATGGATGAGGCCCTTTTCAGAGAGGATCAGGCCGTGGCATTCCAGGTGCGCTTTAACGCCTTCCGCCGCTCCGATAAGATGGCCCCGGCTGATGATGTCGCCGCCGGTGGTAATGGTCCGGGCGATGGATTCCGCCCTGGTTTCGGGCGCTTCCAAAACGACACGGGACCCCACGTCCATGTATGTCCCGGGAGGAGCCGCCAGGATACTGTTAAAGCGTGCCGTTGCGCCGGGACCGGCCAGGTAGGCGGTCGGATACATCTGCAGCATTTCGACGCGGTGCAGGCAAACGTAGTTGGAGAGGAAAAGGCCGCCTTCCTCGATATAAGTCGCGCTCCTGGGACGCACGTGCATGTTCTCCGCCCAGTTGTGGATCATGGTAAAGGTGAGCTTGGCGTTCTTCTTAACGTAGAATTCCGAAATACCCATGTGCATGCCCCTGCGAACATCGGGCGCGCTGGCGCAGCCGGTAACCACGTTAAGCTCTGCGCCTTCCTCCACGACGACGATGTTGTGCACCGCCTGGGCAAGGTTGTCCTCGGCAATGTAAAGACAAGCCTGCAAGGGGTAAGTCGCCTTGACTCCCGGCAGGGCCCGGATGAAGTAACCGTGCCTGGCTTTATCCCTGGCATAGGCGGTAAACTCGTCCTGGTCGGAACGGATCAGCCGCCAGCAGTAATCCTTTAGCCAATCGTACTTTTCCAGCGCCTGGCTCGTGCTCATTATCTCCAGGCCGTCCTGACGGGCGGTGCAATGGACGACGGAATGGTCCATCTGAACGAAGGTTCCGGCACGCCCCCGGCCGTCCACATCGACGCCGCTCTCGAGCATGCGTTCCCTGTCCTTCTCTTCCAGCTTCGCGAGATCTTCAATATAAGCATGCTGGCAGGGCTCATCAGAAAAGGCGTTCGGCAGTACCTTCAGTTCTTTCATACCTTCACTTCCTCAATCAAGGAACAGCGAACACACTCGCCGTACCCCAGTTTTTGAATGCAACTGAAAAGCTCGAGAGGATTACCGTGGCAGGACAGGTGCCCCTCGTACATGACGTGCCCGACATCGGCGTTCACGTATTTGAGAATATGGCCGGTGTGCGTGATAATCAGCCCGGCCTTGGTCCGCTCGCTACGCTTTTGGCGCGGAGGTTTGCCGTTCAGGTTCAGGTCGCCGCGCTGCAGGAGGCGGTTGATCGTCTTGCCGAGAAGGTCGATGTTCTCCAGGTCGACTCCCGACTCCGGCTCGTCGATGAGGACCAGGTCGGGGTCCTGAACGAGCAGTTGCAGAAGTTCGGAACGCTTGACTTCCCCGCCGGAAAATCCCAGGTTGACGTCGCGTTCCATAAACTCGTCCATTTTAAGCTGAGCGGGCAACTCCGGGGATATCGGCCGGCCGTGGGCGCAGATCGTGAGCATGTCCTTCATCGGCAACCCCTTAATGGTCGGCGGGCGCTGAAAAGACAGGCCCAGGCCCAGGCGAACCCTCTCATACACAGGCATGTTGGTAATGTCGTGCCCCTTGAAGATGATGCTGCCCTCAACAACTCTATAGCGGCTGAAACCCATCAGGGCACCCAGCAGAGTGGATTTCCCGGACCCGTTAGGCCCCAAAAGGATATGGGTTTCACCGGGGAGTATTTCCAGGTTGACCCCATCAAGAATCTTCTTTCCATCAACGGCTACCGTAAGATTAGTTACCTTTAGCATTAAACCACCCCCGTCAACTGAAAATCGTCACCAGGGAATCGGGAAAACACCCGGGTTTCTGTCCACTGTCTTAAAATATGGAAAGCCTTGTTTTTCCATCCGTCTTTGTGCAGGTTCCCCGGACACGTACAAAGAGCTCCCGAACACTTCAGGAGCAATCATAACCGAACCGGTCATGATATTCTCTATCAGCTTCTTAAAACCTGCCTTTCTGCATCCGCGTGTTGATCCGGCTTTATAGCCTGTAACTCCATCCTTTAACGCGAATTTCCGAACGGCCCGGCACTCAACTCGAAGAACCATTACATTCGAGCTACCGTCAGTCCTCGAGACGCTAAAGGTTAGATCTGCGTGCAACTTAACTTCCCTAGTTGAGTGCTGGGGAGTCTTACTACTTACGACTTGCAACTATTCTATGCCCCTTTAATGTCCACTACGGTTACGCCGCTGCCGCCCTCACCCTGGTCGCCCAGTCGATAGGACTTAACGTGCCGGTTTTCTTTAAGAAGCTGCTGAACGGCGGAACGCAGCGCGCCCGTCCCTTTTCCGTGGATGAGATACACCCGCGAAGCGCCGGCAAGAACCGCGTCGTCAAGATATTTTTCAACTTCAAGCAGGGCCTCGTCAACCCGGTGCCCCCGCAGGTCAAGCTCGGCCCTGAAATCGCGGGCCTTTTCGAGAGCGACATCGCGCTGGTTTTCCTGTCTTGGCCGCGGTTGGCCTTTCGCCAGACGTATCTCGTTCAACGGTACGCTCAACTTGACCGCCCCCACCTGGACCTGCGCCTCGCCATCCTTGCCGGCGGCCACAACCTGCCCGAACTGCCCGAACCGCGGCAGGTGAACCGTGTCCCCGACACTGACGGAACGAGGCGCTTCGGCAGGAAGTACGTACTCGACCTGGGGCACCATCTCGTTCAGCCCTTCGATCCGCCGGCGGGCCTCCTGAGCGGCCAGCTGGCGGTCCCGCTCACTGTCCGAACGCAGCTTCTCGCGCAACTCCCTGATGATGGCCTCGCTCTCCAGGCGTAAGGAACGCAAGGCCCACTGCGCGTCCTCCGCCGCCTTTTCCAGATACGCCTTCTTTTTTGCCAGCAGGTTGGCTAGCTCGCTTTCGTGTTTCTCCGCCGCCTTTCGCGCCTGCTCCCTAAGCTGTACGGCCTGCTCCCTGGCGATATCGGCCTCGCGCTGCATGCGCTCCAACTGCCCGAGCAGTTCTTCCGCCCTGAGCTGCTCGTCGGCAAGATAGCTGCGCGCCGCTTCGACAAGACGGTCGGGCAGCCCCAGTCGCCGCGCAATCTCAAAAGCGTTGGAACGGCCCGGTCGGCCAACGATCAAGCGATAGGTAGGCTCCAGCGTTTCAAAGTCGAATTCCACGCTGGCGTTTTCCATCCGCGGACGCGTCGCCGCAAAATGCTTAAGTTCTCCGAAATGGCTGGTGGCCACCGTTTTGGAACGCCGGGCATGCAGCTCAGCGAGAACAGCCTGGGCCAGGGCTGCACCCTCCGCGGGGTCGGTACCCGTCCCCAACTCGTCGATCAGGACCAAAGAACCGACGTCGGCCTCCGACAGGATCTCCACCACGTTGCGCATATGTGAAGAGAAGGTCGACAGCTCGTTTTCAATGCTCTGTTCGTCGCCGATATCGGCGAACACCCGGGTAAACACGCCCAACCGGCACTCCTCCGCCGGGACAAAAAGGCCGGCTTGAGCCATCAGGGCCATCAGCCCGACGGTCTTTAAGGCCACCGTCTTACCGCCGGTGTTGGGCCCGGTCAGGACCAAGGTGTCGTAGTCCACGCCGATGCTGCACGAGATAGGAACAGCCCGGCCCTTGATCAGGGGGTGCCTGGCCGACCTGAAAGAGAGAAAAGCCCCCTCCCCCACTTCGGGGGAAACGGCCTGGAGCTCACCCGCAAGCCTCCCCTTGGCCATCGCCAGGTCTATGAAGCCCAGGATCTCCATGTCAAAACAGATGTCGTTCACGACCTCGCCGACCTTGGCCGTCAAATCGCTCAGGATCTTGAACACTTCCTGCTTCTCCGCCGCTTCCAGGCGCCTGATCTCATTGTTCTTTTCGACCACGGCCATCGGCTCGATAAACAGCGTCGCCCCGCTGGCCGACTGGTCGTGGACTAGGCCCGGGACCTGGCTGCGGTATCCCTGCTTGACCGGTAATACGTAACGTCCTTCGCGGATGGTTACGATGGGCTCCTGCAAAAACTTCTGATAGCTTGCCGATCGAATGGTTTTCTCCAGGTATTCCTTAACCTGAAAGCGCATCTGTTGAATGCGCCGCCGCAGGTCCGCCAGGCGGGGCGTAGCCTCGTCCGCAACCTCTCCCCCCGGCAGGACCGCTTTCCTGAGCTGCTGTTCGATTTCGAGAAAGGAAACAAGGGACGAAGCCGCCCGGGAAAGGATGGGATAGCTTTCGCTGCGCTCCTTAAAAAACTTCTTGATTCGCTGGACGGCGCCGAGCGTCATCCCTATCCGGGACAAGGCTTCCCCTTCCAGGACGGCGCCCCTTTCGGCCCTGGCCAGGGACTCGCGTACGTCGTACCATCCGCCCAACTCGGCGGTGGGGTCGAGACGCAAAAGCAGCACGGCCTCCCCTGTCTCTGCCAGCATCCGGACAATCGACGGCAGATCGGACGTAGGGGCGAGCGCCAAGGCGGCTTCCCGCCCGAGAGGGGAATACGCGTGGCGCGCCAGGCGCTCGATGATTTTATCGAATTCTAAACGCTCCAGTGTTTTGGCGTCGGCGATAAGCAACTACAGCACCCCGCGGTAGTAATGTCCTTTGGTGAAACCCTGGGGGCTCAGCGCTTCCAGGTCCGCCCTGACCTTGTCGGGCACCTGGTAACGGTCGGGGTTTCGCACGCAGGCGTCGATAACCTTCCTGTAAATTCCCGTTGCTTTAAGGACGTAGGCCGCTGATTTCAAACGGCCGTCGATGCGTACCGCCGCAACCCCGGCCTGGACGAGCTCCGGGACGGCGTCGACAGCGGATAAATCCCGCGAGTTGAAAATGTGCATCCGGCAGGCCGGATCCACCGCGACGGGAAAAAGAACGCCCAACCTGTCTTTTAACATAAAGGTATTCGTCTTGCAAGCGGCCTTGCATTGCACTCCCGTTTTACCCTCGCCGGTAACGGCGCCGACCACGCAATAATCGGAGACCATCAGGGGCACCGAGCCCTGTACCAAGGCCTCTACGGGCAAAGGAGAACACGCGGCTATGCCGCGCACCTGGTTGAGTGTCAGTTCAGGGGAAAGGGTGACGCATGACAGACCCATCTCGGCCAAAAAGCAGATCGTTTGCGTGTTAAACACGTTGAGGTGATAATCCCCCCAAATCGGGAGGCCCCCCCCTACGTATTCTCTCGCCACGCCCAGGTTCCCCGCCAGGATTCCCGCTGCATCCGAACCAGCGGTGTTGATGAGGCCTTTCCATTTTGTAAACTCGCCGTCCCGTACGATGCGCGGGACCCACAGATAAAGGCGGGCGCCCCCGCGCCTGCATATGCCCAACGCTTCGGATATGTTCCCCGCATCGGCCCTGCGGCGCTTCCCGGTTCCTAAGCCTTCGCCGGGATAAAACACGACATCCGCTCCGCCGTCCACGGCCGCATACACGCAGTCGAGGTCGGATACCGCGACAGTCAGAAGCGGCTTATCCTTCCGGCCGCCCTGCTTGCGGCAAGACACGTTCAGGTAAACCTTCAGATCGTGCGCGAACTTATCTTGCGATATACGACTCCGCCTGTAGTCTGCAGCCCTTTTTTGGGCCAGGCTTTCGACGGCGCGGCGCCGCAGTTCGTTGACCTCACTCAGCGGGTACATTACGGGACTTTCGACGAGGTATTCGAGAACAGCAATTTCAAACGGCGTGTTGCCCAGGCGGCCGAGGTGCTCAGCCGCCGTTTCCCGTGTCAAAGGCCTCTTTTGGGCCGTTTCTCCGACAAATGATCCCGTCTCGGTGACGGTGTGCCCCTCCCCGTCGTCCAAGAGCAACCGCAGCGGCTGCCCCACTCCTCCCCGGAGGGAGGCACGGATGGGAATTTTTCTGATCTCCCTGGGCGAAGCATAGGTCTCCCTCGCCCTGCGCAGCAAGGAGGCGTCCCAGGTCTTGAAGACCCTGTCCCCCGGCTTGATCCTGCCCTCAACGGGAACAGCCGCCACCGATCCGGCAGGCGCCCGTTCCACCTCGCGCCCGGCGACACGCAGGCGCTGCACTTCGGTGGATACCCTGCCGCCGACCGAAACCCAGAAGTCAATCCCGTCGCCCACCGCGAGCTTGGTATCAAGGGCGATTTCGGCCTCTCCCTTGCGGGCGTCGTAACGCTGTATACGGCCGGCGGGCAGCCCCCGGTTGTTGGGCTGCGTATAATTCATCAGTTCCCGGCCCGGCCGGCCGAAGAAGTATCCTGTGGAAAACCGCCGGTTAAAGATCTGGGCCAGATCCCGCTGCTCTTCGTCCGCAACATAGAAATCCCCGGCGAGAGCCCGGTCCAGGACCCTCCGGTAAATGCCCACGACGACGGCGACATATTCCGGACGGCGCAGGCGCCCCTCGATCTTGAACGCGTCGATGCCCGCCTCCACAAGAGCGGGAAGATGGCGGCAAAGGTTAAGGTCGCGGGTGCTCAACAGGTACCCGCTCTCCAGCACACTCCCGTTACCGACGAGTTCGTAGGGCAATCGGCATGGCTGCGCACAACGACCGCGGTTCCCGCTGCGCCCGCCGATCAGGCTGGACATCAGGCATTGCCCCGAATAGCAGACGCAAAGGGCCCCGTGCACAAAAACCTCGACCTCTATCCCGGCTTGCTGCTTCAGGTGGGCGACCTCGGGCAACGACAACTCGCGGGCCAGGACTATCCTCGAAAACCCGATCTCCTTCAAGCAGACTGCCGAAGCCGGGTTATGCACCGTCATCTGGGTGCTGGCGTGCAGCTCGAGGTCGGGCAGCAAACGGCGGGCGAGGCGCGCCAATCCCAGATCCTGGACGATTACCCCATCGGCGCCGGCGCCGCTGATCGCGTACAGTAACGCCGCCGCCTCTTCCAGTTCGTTATCGTCTATCAGCACGTTCACCGTAACGTAGACTTTTACACCACGCACATGGGCGTAGTCAACCACCCTGACGAGGTCATCGGCGGCGAAGTTCTCCGCCGATTGCCGGGCATTGAAAGACTTGCCGCCGAGATAAACGGCATCGGCACCGTTTTGCACGGCGGCAACCAGGGATTCCCAGCTTCCCGCAGGAGCAAGCAGTTCCGGTTTGTGAGCTCTTAGAATCGCTTTAATACCTCCGACCAGCGGTTTTGTATCGTCAAGTATCTTAAATCCTACCCTGAAAAACAGCGCAACCCTGAGGGAGCAGGCTAAGCCGCCGGCTCCACG
>NZ_JBQXEZ010000039.1:0-10639 GCF_052618305.1 Desulforudis sp. DRI-14
CCGAAGCTTTCAGCAAAGTCGCTTGCGGGGATAAACCCAGACCCGAATAGCAAGGACTATTTTGAAAGTAGGTGAGTGTATGGAGTACACGGCGGGAAAATACGACGTGATCGTGGTCGGCGCCGGCCACGCCGGCTGCGAGGCGGCCCTGGCCGCGGCGCGGCTGGGCTGCCGTACCCTTGTGCTCACCATGAATATCGACTACGTCGCCTCCATGCCCTGTAACCCTGCGGTGGGTGGCCCTGCCAAGGGGCACCTGGTGCGCGAGGTCGACGCCCTGGGCGGGGAGATCGGCCGGAACACCGACCGGGCCGCCATCCAGATGCGTATGTTAAATACTGGAAAAGGACCGGCCGTCAGGGCCCTTCGCGCCCAGGTCGACAAGGTGCTCTACCAGATGAGCATGCGGGACGTGCTCGAGAGGGAGCCTAACCTCGACCTCAAGCAGGCCATGGTGGAGAGGGTCATTACCGAACAGGGCCGCGTCTGCGGCGTCGTCACCCTTACCGGGTCAGATTCCTGGCGCCGGCGGTGATCATTACGACCGGGACATACCTGAAGGGCCGCATCATCATCGGGGACGTGAGCTACGAAGGCGCCCCGCACGGTCAGCGGTCGTCCGTCGGCCTCGCCGAGAGCATCCGCGCGCTGGGGCTGGAGATGGGACGGTTCAAGACCGGTACGCCTCCACGCGTGGCCCGCAGGTCGATTAATTTTGACAGGCTTCAGGTGCAGCCGGGCGACGAGGCCCTGCGGAACTTTTCGTTTTTCTCTCCCGTGCAGAGAAGGACCCAGGTCCCCTGCTGGCTGACTTACACCACGGCCCGCACCCACGAGGTCATCCGGGAGAACCTGCACAGGTCGCCGCTGTACAGCGGGATCATTCAGGGCGTCGGCCCCAGGTACTGCCCGTCTATCGAGGACAAGGTGGTGCGTTTCGCCGACCGCGAGCGGCACCAGGTCTTTATCGAACCCGAAGGCCTCAACTCCGCCGAGATGTACGTCCAGGGTATGTCCACCAGCCTTCCGGAGGACGTGCAGATCGAGATGCTGCGGAGCCTCCCCGGGCTGGAAAAGGCGGAAATCGTCCGTCCGGGGTACGCCATCGAGTACGATTACGTGGTGCCCACGCAGCTCAGGGCGACGCTGGAAGTCAAGGGAGTGCCGGGACTCTACCTTGCCGGGCAGATCAACGGGACCTCGGGTTACGAGGAGGCCGCCGCCCAGGGCATTGTCGCCGGGATCAACGCTGCCCTGGCGGTCCGGCAGCAAGACCCCTTCGTCGTCGACCGCAGCGAGGGGTACATCGGGGTGTTGGTCGACGACCTGATCACCAAGGGGACCCCCGAGCCGTACCGGATGTTTACCTCGCGGGCCGAGTACCGCCTGCTGCTCAGGCACGACAACGCCGACATGCGCCTGACCGAAAGGGCTTACCGCCTCGGCCTGGTCGACGGTGAGCGGTACAGGCTTTTCGAGAGCAAGAGAAAATCCGTGGAAGAGGAAATCGAGCGCCTGAGCAGGACGAGCGTTCCGGTGACCGAGGAGGTGCAGGCCGTCCTTCGCGGCAGGAACTCCGCGCCGTTGAGCCAGCCGACCCGGGCGGTCGAGCTCCTCAAGCGGCCGGAGATCGATTACCAGGTGATTGCCGGGCTGGTTCCGCCGGCCGCCCCGCTGTCCGAGGACGTCCGGACCGAGGTAGAGAACCGGCTCAAGTACGAGGGCTACATCAACAAGCAGGCCGCCCAGGTCGAGAGGATGGCCAGGCTGATGAAAAAGCCCATCCCCGCCGACCTGGACTGGGAGGCCGTCACCGGTTTGTCCACCGAGGCGCGGCAGAAACTGGCCCGCATCCGGCCCGAGACGGTAGGCCAGGCCAGCCGCATTTCGGGCGTCTCCCCGGCCGATATCGGCGTGCTGCTGGCGGCGCTCGAGCAGTACAGGCCGAAGAAGGATGTTCCGGCATGAGCAACGGGTTTTGCGATACGCTTGTCAACGGGCTGAAGGAATGGAACATCGCTTACGACGATCGGCGGCTGGAACACTTCGTTCGCTACCATCGCCTGGTGATGGAGAAGAATCGCGAGTTCAACCTCACATCGATCACGGAGGAGACCGAGTCGGCGGTCAAGCATTTCCTGGATTCGCTGAGCCTGCTGCTTTTCGCCCGTCCCGAGCCCGGCGCGCGGGTCATCGACGTCGGTACGGGGGCGGGTTTCCCCGGGGTCGCGCTGAAGATCGCCGTTCCGTCCATCGTCCTGACCCTGCTGGATTCCAGCCGTAAAAAGGTCGCTTTTCTGGAAGAAGCGCTTGCCGTCCTGGAACTGGACCAGGCCGCGGCTGTCTGGGGCCGCGCGGAGGAACTGGGCCGGCAGCCCCGGCACCGTGAGCGGTACGATTGGGTCCTGGCCAGGGGGGTCGCCGAGGTCCGGGTTCTCGCGGAGTACTGCCTCCCCTTCGCCGCCGTGGGGGGCTGTTTCGTCGCTTACAAGGGGCCCGGCGTGAAGGCCGAGCTGGCCGGCGCACAACAGGCGCTGGACGTGCTGGGCGGGAGCGTCGAGGCCGTGCACGAACTCTCCCTCCCCTTCGGAGGAGGGGCCCGCAGCCTGGCGGTAATCAGAAAAATAAAAGCGACCCCGGAGTGCTTTCCCAGGCGCCCGGGAATGCCGGAGAAACGGCCCCTGTAGGGGCCGTTTCTCCGCTGTAAGTGCTATATGTTAGGTAGCAGCACATCGTTTACATCCAGAGCAGTTTGTATCCTAAACCACAATTTCTCGACCCTGGTAACCAACGATAACGGTTACAGCGGGTCTGGGTTATCCCCGACGCTCCGTGCGCCGCTTCGACCGTTCTATGAGGCCGTTGAAAAGCTTCGCCTGACTTTGAGAAGTGTGAGGCGAGAGGTCAGAGGTGAGTATCAATGAAGGAATTCACCAAGCGAATTCCAACCCTGTGTTCCCACTAACACGCAGGATTTTGTTGGCAAATGTGGAATAAGGCATAACGTTAAAACTCACTATGTTAGCTTGGGCGAGAGGGGTTAAGCGTGGGTAAAGTAATTGCGGTTACAAACCAAAAGGGCGGCGTCGCCAAGACGACGACGGCGGTCAACCTGGGTGCCGCCTTGGCTTTGCTCGGCAAACGGGTGCTGGTCGTGGATATGGACCCGCAGGGCAATGCGACCAGCGGTCTGGGTGTCAAGACGGACGGTTCCGGAAAGACGGTCTACCACGTGCTGGTCGGCGAGGCCGCCCTTACCGACGTACTGAGGGATTGCCCCTCGGTTGCCGGCCTGATCGTTGCCCCGGCCGACCTCACCCTCGCCGCGGCGGAAGTGGAAATGGTCAGCCTGCCGGACCGCGAGCTGGTTTTGAAAAAAGCCCTCGGACCGGTAAAAGGCGGGTTTGACTACGTCTTCATCGACTGCCCGCCCTCGCTGGGCTTGTTGACCGTTAACGCCCTCTGTGTCGCCGACTCGGTGCTTATCCCCGTCCAGTGCGAGTATTATGCGCTTGAAGGGCTGAGCCACCTCATAAACGCTATTCAACTGGTGCAGAAAGGGCTCAACCCCAGTTTAACCGTTGAGGGGGCCCTTTTAACCATGTTCGACGGGCGTACCAACCTTGCCATCCAGGTGGTCGAAGAGGTCAAGCGCTATTTTAAGAAGAAGGTCTACAAGACAATCATCCCGCGGAACGTGCGCCTGAGCGAAGCACCCAGCCACGGGGTCCCCGTCGTCGTTTACGATCCGAAAAGCCGCGGCGCGGACATGTACATGGAACTCGCCAAGGAAGTGATGGAAGGTGTCTAAGAAAAGAGGCCTCGGGAGGGGCCTTGACGCGCTCATCCCGTCGGGAGGAAAGGAAAAGACCGATCTCGTCGAGCTCCCGCTTGCAGAAATCCAGCCCAATCCTCGCCAGGCCCGCAAGAACTTCGACGAAGAGGCGATCAGCGAGCTGGCCGCCTCGATCGAGCAACATGGACTGATCCAGCCGGTCATCGTCCGGCGCAGCGCCTCGGGTTCGGGTTACGAGCTGGTCGCCGGGGAGAGGCGCTACCGGGCTTACCGGCGGCTCGGCAGGACCATGATCCCCGCGATTATCCGCGACCTGGGGGATTTCGAGTCCACCGCCGCCTTGCTGATCGAGAACGTCCAGCGCCAGGACCTGAGCTCCTTGGAAGAGGCGCAGGCCTACCGGCGGCTGATCGAGGAGTTCGGCCTGACCCAGGAGGAGGTCGCCCGGCAGGTGGGCAAAAGCCGCACGGCGATCACTAACAGCCTCCGCCTGCTCAGCCTCCCCGAGAAGGTGCTCGCACTGCTGGGGGCCGGGGCGATCACGGCCGGGCATGCCAGGGCGCTGGCCGCGCTTGAAGACGAAGGACTGATGGAAAGACTGGCGCTCAAGGCGGCCGAAAAAGGCCTGTCGGTACGCGAGGTCGAGGCGGAAGTCAAGAGGTGGAATGCGCTGCGCCAGCAGGACGCGGCCGCCCGGAGAGCCATCGACCGCCTGCTCAGGGAGTGGGCCAGAGGACTCTCCCGCAACCTCGGTACGGGCGTCAAAATAAGAGGCACGCGCACCGAGGGCCGGGTCGAGATCAAATACAAATCCGAGGAAGAATTGCGCAGAGTCCTTGCGGCTCTAGGGCTTAAGGAATAATGTTTCACGTGGCACATTACGGTGAAACAACATGAACGACTTTGAAAAAGGCCTTTTGCTCGGGGTTCTCATCGGTGAGGGGCACTTCGGCGGAGACGGTCGCCAGCCGCACATCACGGTGCGCATGCACACGAGGCACGTGGCCCTGTTCGAGTGGCTTACGCGTCTTGTGCCTGGTTCGAGGCTGTACGGCCCTTACCGGCACGGGGGCGGGATTACTGCCAGTGGATGGTGCGGGGGCAAGCCTTGAAGGCGCTGCTGCCGGTTTTGGACAGCCTGCCTATCAGGGACATTGATCCCCCGGCGTACGAGAAGTATCGGGCGATGAAGGAAGCATACCGACTGTAAATGCATTCGGCATTCAGATGAGGGTCAACTTCGTTAATCTAAGCGCCGATAGCCGAGTGCGGCTGGCAAAACCGGCGTTATCAAAGATAAGTCAAGGCCGGCATTGGGCTATACTAAGGCCGGGATCGAAAGTCCAACAAGCGCAGGAGCGGAAATCGAAGCCATGGCCATAGCAACTGAGGTCTGCGGGGTTGACCCTTTGGCCGCCGATGCGCCTTGCTGTCCCGTTTGTGGGCAACGCGGAAAAAGGGTAAGGCCTGAAACGGTGGGTAATTTGCTTAGAGATGACCGCCTTCCCGTGGAATTGGATGGCTACGCACTTTGTCTTTCTACAGACTGTGACGTGGCCTATTTTGGACGCCGGGTCTTTCATAAGGGCGACGTGAAAGTCAGAGTGTGGTTTAAGGAAAGCGATCCTGCCGTACCCGTCTGTTACTGCAAACACGTCACGGAAGCGGAGATTATCGAGCACGTTGCCGTCCGAAAATGCTGCCAGGATATCAACGATATTCAAGAACACACCGGGGCGAATACCGGCAAGAAGTGCGTTACCGAAAACCCTGCAGGAACTTGATGTAAGCCGGCTGTGCAATCGGTGATTGCCAAAGCCTTGGAACAAAGAAGAATCCTGCTTCCCGGTCGTTAAGCCAAGTTTTTTAACAGTCTTTTAGGAGTTGGGCGAGCTCGTTGTAGGCGACCGTGACGGCTTCGTCGTAGACCGCCCGCGTCGTGACTCCGGCCTCGGCGGCGCGGGTCCGGCAGTCCTCGTATTCGGGCTTGATTCTTACGACTTCCCGGCCCATGCGGGAGAGCTTGACCCGTACCGGGCCGTAACGGGTGCGGATTTCAAAGGTCTGCCGGGGAACGACGATTCTTTCTTCGTGCCTCATCCTGACGCCCAGGGTGCCCGTTTCGGCGATAAGCAGCCCGGCCAGGCGCTGCCGGTCGTGCTCGTGGGCCAGCACGGTCAGCTTGGTCCCCGGGCGTCCTTTTTTCATGATCACGGGCGTGATGAAGGCGTCGCGCGCCCCTTCGTCGAGGAGCTTCCTGATAACCTCGGGAAGGATTTCCGGGTTGACGTCGTCAAGGTTGGTTTCCAGGACGGCGACGGGTTCGGTTGCCTCCGGCTCCGGGGTTGCGGTCCATCCGAGAATGGCCCGGAGGATGTTGGGAAACCCGAAATCAGCCGTTCCCGCACCGTATCCGACGGCGTCGACGGTCATGGGTGGGATGGGTCCCGTTGCTGCGGCCAGGGCCGTGGCCAGGGCTGCGCCCGTGGGTGTGACCGTTTCGCCTTCGACGTTGGCCGGGCGAACGGGAAACCCCCGCAACAGCTCGAGGGTCGCCGGCGCGGGCACAGGCAGGAGGCCGTGCCGGCAGCGCACAAAACCGTGGCCCAGAGGAAAGGGCGAAACGGCGATTTGCTCCACGCCAAGGAAATCCAGGGCCAGGCAGGTCCCGACGACCTCCACGATGGCGTCGACGGCGCCGACCTCGTGGAAGTGGACCTCCGAGGGCGAAATGCCGTGCACCCTCGCTTCGGCTTCGGCGAGCCGTGCAAAGACCTTTTGCGCGCTTGTCTTAACCTGCGGTGCAAGGGACGCCTCGCTGATGATGCGAAGAATATCGGTCAAACGGCGATGGGGCTGCTTGTCCGGGGCGTCAACGCGGACCTTAGTGGCTTTGATCCCGTAGCTTTTCACCGGGGCTACGCGGAACTGGAAAGGGTCGATTCCCAATGTTCCAAGGGCCGCCTCGATCCTGCCGGCGTCGGCGCCGGCGTCGATCAGCGAGGCGAGGGCCATATCCCCCGCGATGCCGCTGCTGCAATCCCAGAACAGCACCTTCATTCCCGCTCCCTCCCGGTCCTGACGATGGCGTCGGCCAGCGCGGCGGCCCCGTACCCGTTATCGATGTTGACTACCCCTATTCCCGGGGCGCAGCTGTTGAGCATGGCCAGCAGCGCGGCCAGGCCGTTGAAGCTGCTCCCGTACCCGACGCTCGTGGGCACGGCGATGACGGGACGCGGGGTGAGGCCGGCCACGACGCTGGGCAGGGCTCCCTCCATGCCGGCCACGACAATGACGACCGCACACTCGTTGATTGTCTCCAAGTGGTCGAACAGGCGGTGGATGCCCGATACGCCGACGTCGTACAGGGCCCGTACGGGATGGCCCATCAGTGAAAGGGCGATCCGGGATTCTTCGGCCACCGGCTGGTCGGCTGTCCCGGCGCTGAGGACGGCGACGGGCGGGCCCGCCGGAGTCTCCGCCGGCTCCTTTTGCAAAGTGATGCAGCGCGCCGCGGGGTGATACTTGGCCCCGGCAACCGCACGCTTAACACAGGCAAACACCTGTTCACCGGCGCGGGTGGCCAGCACCACAGGCGATTTGGCGGCCAGCCGGGCAAAAATCTGGGCGACCTGGGACGGGGTCTTCCCCTGGCAGAAGATAACCTCCGGGAAACCCGTCCGCAGGGCGCGGTGGTGGTCCAGGCGCGCGTACCCGAGGTTTTCGTACGGCAGGTCACGCAGCGCCCGCACGGCCTCGGCGACGTCTATTCGCCCTTCGGCGACGCCGGCCAAAAGCGCCTTCAACGACTCAACGTCCACACCAAAAACCCCTTTTTACACCGCAAACTATAGGACTACGGCAACCACCGTCTACCCGGCCACCGACTCCCGACTCCCGACTACTAATCAAAGCATCCGCTCCTGTAGCCCGCGCAGTCCAGGGTCACAAACTTGAACCCCAACTCGCGCAGGGCGTCTACAACGAGGGACCTGACCGGTTCCTCCGTCAGTCGCGGCAGGGCGGGCAGGGGCGCCTCGATGCGGGCGACGTCCCCGTGGTGGCGGACCCTGACCATAACGAAGCCCAGGCCCCGCAGGACTTCTTCGGCCCGCGCTATCTGATCGATCTTTTCCCCGGTGATCGTTTCTCCATACGGTATGCGCGTGCTGTAGCAGCTTTCGGATGGCTTGTCCCAGCCGGGTATCCCGAGACGCCGGGCCAGTTGACGCACGTCGTCTTTGGACATGCCGGTTTCGCGGAGGGGGCTCTTCACGCCGAATTCGGCAGCGGCGGCGAGTCCAGGCCGGAATTCCCGCGTATCGCCGGCGTTGGTGCCGTCGGCGATACAGGGCAGGCCGTATTCCCCGGCGAGTTCCCGCAGGGCTGCGTACAGCTTTTTCTTGCAGACGTAGCAGCGGTCCCGGCTGTTGACCGTAAATGCGGGATTATCGAGCTGGCCGAGCGCGACCTCGACGTGTCGAAGACCCCATTCCCCGGCTGCGCGCCGCGCGTCGGCCGTGTCCCGCGGGCTGTAAATCGGCCCGGTCGCCGTAACGGCCAGGCAGCGCGGTCCCAGCTCCATGGCGGCGATGCGGGCCAGGACAAGGGAGTCCACCCCGCCGGAAAATGCCACCACGGCTCCCGAAAGCTGTCTTATTATTTGACGGAGGGTGTTTAGCATATTAACCATAACGTAAATTCTTAATTCGCAGTGTATGTCCGCCCGGCAAGGCTTGTCAACTATAATGGCTGTAAGCACTTAACGCTTAACGCTTGCGTCCGGCACTCAACCTAAGGGAATCGAGTTGTTAGGTAGATCTAACTTTTACGTCTCGAAGACTGACGGTTACTTTAAATGTAAATGGTTCTTCGAGTTGAGTACCGGGCTTTTGGCAGGGGTTCCAAGATTTACAGCGAATTTTAACTGCAAAATTTGCGGAGGGGGCGGCGGTTATCATCAACTTCAGCGATTTCATCCAGGCATATGCCGTTGAACTGCTGGCCGGATTGGCCCTTTTGTTTGTTCTGGTCAGCATAGCGCAGTTCTTTCTTTACCGCCGTTTGAGCACCCAGTTCAAACGTTACCAGACCCTGGTTCGGAGCGCCGGCCCGGGGCTGGGGGACGTTTTGGCCGAGTTTTCCCGGCTCGTCGAACAGGCCCAAGGACGCCTGGCGGAGGTCACGGCGCGGCAGCGCGAGCTGGAGGCCCAGGTCAGGCGCTGTGTACGCACGCCCAGCATTGTCCGGTTTAACGCCTTTGAGGACATGGGCAGCAACCTGAGCTACGCGGTCGGCCTCCTGGACGGCCTGGGGGACGGCGTCGTGCTCAGCAGCATTTTCGGCCGGGACCAGGTCTGCACTTACGCCAAAGCCGTGGTTGAAGGGGGTTCCTCCTATAACCTCAGCGAGGAGGAGCGGGAGGCCATCCGCCAGGTCGTTATGGACGACAGGAATTTGAGCAGAAGACGTGAGTAGCGCGAAGGCAGAAGTGGGAACATAAGAAAGGAATTCGCCTTGCGAATTCCCTCGAGATTTCCGGCCTCTGACCTCTTTTTTCAGCGGGAAATCCGGGAGGATTTCCTGCGAGTCCGACTTCCGACTTCTGACCTCCGACTTCCGGTTTAAGGGGGGCATCCGTTGTTCCAAGACCGTGTCGAGGCCGGCCGGCTGCTGGCCGCGGAATTGAAGGAGATCGGTCCCGTCAAGGACGGGGTTGTCGTGGCCATTCCGAGGGGCGGCGTGGTTGTCGGGGCCGAAGTGGCCAAGGCCCTCGATATCCCCATGGACGTCATCGTCCCGCGCAAGATCGGGGCGCCGTTCAACCCCGAGGTGGCCGTGGGAGCGGTCACCGAGGACGGAACAACCATTTTTGACGAGCGGGCGCTGAGGCTCTTGGGGCTTGCCAGGGAATCGCTGGATGATGCCGTCAAGGTCCAACTGGCCGAAATCGCCCGCCGCACGCAGCTCTACCGTTCGGGGAAAGATCCCCTGCCCCTCGAGGGAAAAACGGTCATCCTTGTCGACGACGGAGTGGCCACGGGTTACACGACCCTGGCTGCTTTGCGTTCGGTGAAAAACGCGCGCCCGGCGAGGGTCGTCCTGGCCGTCCCGGTGGCGCCGCCCGATACGGCGGAGATGCTGTCCGGGGAAGTCGACGAGATGATCTGCCTGCTCACCCCCGAGCCCTTTTACGCGGTGGGCCAGTTTTACCGGCGGTTCGACCAGACGACCGACGAAGAGGTCATCGCGCTCCTCGCCAGGCGCCGGCGTGCATGAAAGTGCCTGCGGCGCTGTTTTTCAACAGTTCCGCATAAAGGTCGGCCCTCTCCCCTCATACTAAGGGGTGGAGGTGTTCTTCTTTGCAGCGAAAAGTGGCGATTGCCGAAGGAATGGACGACCTGCACGACTACTTCAGCAGGCGCGGTTTTACCGTGGTGGGTCCCGAGCAGGCCGGCCAGTCGGTGGCGCTGGTGGTTTCGGGGTCGACCGACAACTTCATGGGGATGCACGACCGCTCGGTTGACGTTCCGGTGATCAATGCCGAGGGCAAGACGCCGGACGAGATTTTTCGGCAGGTGGAAAGAGCCGCAAAGGCTGAATCCTAGGGATTGAGTAGTGAGATGCTGAAAGGGGGTAGCGCTCAATGCCACCCCCTTTTCTTACGACCAACTTCCAACGTCTAACTGAACTGATAAGGAGCAGCAGCACATCGTTTACATCCAGGGTAGTTTGTATCCTAAACCACAATTTCTCGACCCTGGTAACCAACGATAACGGTTACAGCGGGTCTGGGTTATCCCCGCCGCTCAGTGCTCCGCTTCGACCGTTCTATGAGGCCGT
>NZ_JBQXEZ010000040.1:0-6291 GCF_052618305.1 Desulforudis sp. DRI-14
TTACGGGCAGCCTAATCAGGGTTATTAAAATTTAGGTATTGACATAGAAGGTCCAATGCTTGGCGCTCAGGCAACTTATGCCAGGGTGATGGGCGGGCTGGCCTTCACAAGCGTTTCCTGAACTTCGAGCATGTTCGTGATACGGCCGGCGGCGAGCCTGTCCTTAACACCGTAGTAATCGAGGCAGGTGCCGCAGACAAGAATGGCCGTTCCCTTTACCTCCAACGCCCGGACCTGTTCCAGGACGGGCGAGCCCTCGACACACAGATACACGCCGGAATTCAAAAAAATGAGGGCGTCCGGTACGGTGTCAATACTGTTCAGCGAGACAAAGACGCTCTTCATCAGCACCTGCCCGAGGTCCTGGGGACCTTGCCCCAGGACGTTGCTCGTCACCAGGTAAACCGGGCGTCTCCCTTCCCCTTGTCCAGCCGCCGGTCTCGCGGACCGGGGTCTGTCCGCCGGAACCGTGCCCGGCTTCCTGAGCGTGAGGTAGTATACACCGTTTTCGTCTTTTGCTTCGACTTCCCAACCCGCATTTTGCGCAAAACGCGTCACGTTTTCCCGGGCGGCGGCATTATCCACAATCGTCACCAGGTGCTCTACACCCGGTTCGCTGAGGGCTTCCTTTGTAGCCAGTACAGGCTGGGGACAGGCCAGGCCCCGGCAGTCCAATGTCTTACTTCTACCCATCTAAGACCGACCTCCTTATGAACGAAGCGAAACTCATCTATTTTTATACCCTATACCCTACACCTTACACCGTAGAGTCTGCGGCAAATACTTTGCCGCAGACTCTATTACATCCTTCAATATAACTCATTACTTTCTGTAATCATTTCTGATTTAGTCTCCTTGATGCAAAAGTCATCTGCGGCGTACCTTTAGAAATACGGCTTTATTTTGAGCCAGAACAAGCTGCCGAAACCCTGCCCCCCTCTGGCCTGAGAAGCCGTCGAAGTGCGCAGCAGGCGCATGCCGTTCGCCACGACCAACACCGCCGCACCGGTGTCAGCCATCACGGCGAGCCACAGGGTCAGCCACCCCTGGAAGATCAGGGCGACGGCGGCGAGCTTGATGACCAGCGCGATGGTGATGTTCTGCGCCACAATGTTCCGCGTTCCCCGGCTGAGACGGATGACGAAAGGTATTTTGGCCGGGTCGTCGCCCATCAGGGCGATATCCGCTGTTTCGAGGGCGGCATCGGTACCGGCGCCCATCGCTACGCCGACGGTGGCCGCGGCAAGAGCCGGCGCGTCATTGATCCCGTCGCCGACCATCACCACCCGGTTTCCGGCTTTTTCCAACTCCCTCACGGCCTCAAGTTTATCCTCGGGCAACAGCCCGTACCGGCAGTCTTCAATCCCGAGGCGCCCGGCGACGGTCCGAGCCGTTCCCTCGTTGTCCCCGGTCAGCATCACGGTCCTAACGCCCAGGTCGCCGAGCTTGCTTACGGTGGCGGGGGCCGTGTCCCGCAGTTGATCGGCTACGGCAACAAGTCCCCAAATATCTCCCTCGCAGGCGACGAGCACGGGCGTCTTCCCCTCCGCCTCCAGGCGCGTGATTACGGCCTGCACCTCTTCGAGAAGGGCCCCGCCCCTTTCAGTGTAGAGACGCGGATTGCCCACAATGATGTTCTGAGCACCGACCCTGGCCGACGCGCCCAACCCCGGGAAGGCTTTAAAGTCGGAGCCGGGGAGAAAAGCGAGCTTTTCGGCGCGGGCACGCCGCCGGACGGCCCTGGCGACGGGGTGCTCAGAACGGGCCTCGACCGAAGCGGCGACAGCCAGGACTTCTTCTTCCCGGCGGTTTCCAAAAGGAATGATGTCGGTGACCTCGGGCCGGCCTCGTGTAAGTGTACCGGTCTTGTCAAAGGCCACTATACGGGCTTTCCCCACTGCTTCCAGAAAAACGCCGCCCTTGATCAAGACCCCGTTTCTCGCCGCGCTGGCGACCGCCGCGGCGACCGAAACAGGGGTGGAAAGGACAAGCGCGCACGGGCACGCGATCAACAGCAGGGCGAGGCCCCTGTAAAACCACTCGGCCCACGACAGCCCCAGGACTACCGGGGGCCCCACCATGACCAGTACGGCAGCCGCCATTACGAAGGGCGTATAGTAACGCGCAAAACGGTTGATAAACCTCTCGATACGGGCTTTCCGGGCGCCGGCCTCTTCGACCAGCCGGACGATACGCGCGAGCGCGGTGTCACCGGCACGGCGTTCGACCCGGACCTCCAGTGCCCCTTCGCCGTTCACCGTGCCGGCAAAAACAGCGTCTCCCGGTCCCTTGTGCACGGGCATCGATTCGCCCGTGATCGGCGCCTGGTTAACAAAACTCCGGCCGGCCGTAACCGTCCCGTCGAGGGGGACGCGCGCGCCGGGCCTGACCACGATGGTTTCTCCGACCTCCACCTCGGAGGCCGGGACCTGCCTTTCACGCCCCCCGCGTACCACGAGCGCGGTGTCGGGAGCCAGGGACATCAGCGAATGGATCGCCCGGCGCGCTCTCCCGACGGTGAATCCCTCGAGGGCCTCGCCGACGGCGAAGAGGAAAACGACCGTCGCTCCCTCGGCCCACTCCCCGATGACTGCCGCGCCGATGGCGGCCACCACCATGAGCACGTTCATATCGACGCCCATCCGTAAACGGATGGACTGCCAGCCCGCACGGGCCGGGCCGATGCCGCCCGCGATCATCGCCAGGGTGAATAAAGCCGTAGCAGCCCGACCGTACGAAAAGAGGTACAAAAGAATGATGCCTGCCAGGAGGGCGGCTCCCGACAGGATCATGGTCCAGTGTTGCCTCCACCAGATGCTTTTGCCGCCGGCAGCCCAGGCGGCAGGACGGCTGGCGTCGCCGGCGGCGGCCGGCCCGTCTTCTTCCCGGATGACGGGATGACCCAGACCCGCCAAACCTTCAGTAATCAAGTCCAGGCGTGCGACCCGAGGATCATAATCGATGCGCACCTTGTCGCTGCCGGGAATAAACGCCGCCCGCCTGACTCCGTCCTGGCGGCCGACGTATTGTTCGACCTTGGCCGCGCAGGCAGTACAGTCCATCCCGGCAACCCGGATTTCGGTACGGGCGGTATTGAGGTTGCTTTCAGCCACGCTCACAGGATTTCCCCTTTCGTGTTTGGCCATTTCACTATTCACGGCTGGTGTGCGCTGCGTGCTGGAAGCCCTCCCTAATCAACCCCAGGACGTGTTTATCGTCGAGTTTGTAGAGGATGTGCTTCCCTTTCCGGCGGGAAGAGATCAGGCGGGCCTCCCGCAGCACGCGCAGGTGATGAAACGTATTCGAGATCGTACAACCGAGCGCACGGGTGATATCGCAGACGCAGGTCTCCCCGTCGGTAAGAATGTACAGGATGCGCAGCCGCGTCTCGTCGGCTAGGACGGCGAACAACTCCTTGACCGGCTTCACGTCCGGTATCGCGTAAGCCATCTCGAGCGTCTTTCGGTCAGCACGAACCGCCCGGCTCTCCTGATAGGGCACGAAGCTTCAACTCCATAATATTTTAATGTTTATTGAAATGTTAACCGAAAAGACCGGACGGTGTCAATTCACCATACGACTCCGGGAATGATGTGGTGAAGGCCGTTGGCTGTTGGACTGACTTAAGACATAAGACTTGAGACATAGGAATTTGGCAGCGGTAGTCAGACGGTAAGTTGGGAGTCGGGGAGTCATAAGTCGGCTGTTACAGTTGGCTGTTGATCTTGGGAGCTAGTATTGGTAGTGGTCGTTGGATACAGCGGAAGGGACAAAAGAAAGGGGGTTACGAACGGGGCTAGTCGAATGAGCTCCCCGATGTATTTTCGCACCTGCAGTGCCGCATGAGGTAGTTAAGAATGTCTTCCCTGCCGATCCCCGTGTCCTTGATAAGCTGGCCCAGTTTCTGAACCTCACTGGCACTTAAGGTAAACTTTTTTTGGTAGAAATGCAATGTAAACTGATTTAAGTGACTCGATTTGACCCTTATACCTCGCCTTCTCAGGAGTAAAAGGGCTACCTTGAGGTCAAGCAGCTTCTTCACCCCCGCTCGTACGCTTCCTGTCGCAGGGCCCCGTCGCTGTCGAACATCTTCCTGTATGAGAGTCCAACCAGGATCAGACAGCCGATGGCCGCTGCCGCGGCAATCATCAGCATCACCACGATCTGGTACCGTACCGCATCCTGAGGGTCGGCGCCGGCAAGGATCTGCCCCGTCATCATTCCAGGCAGGCTTACCAGGCCCACAACCATCAGCGAGTTGATGGTGGGCGTCATACCGGCCCTGATGGCTTCCCGTACCGAGTCGCGTACGGCCTCCCAGGGAGTGGCTCCGAATGAGAGCAGTGTTTCGACCTCGCCCAGACGTCCCCTGACCTCGGCATACAAACGATCCAGGGAAAGGGCGATCCCGTTCATCGAGTTGCCGAGGATCATCCCGAAGATGGGGATGATGATCTGAGCGGAGTACCAGGGTTCGGGCGCGATAATCAGCTGCGTAACGATCGTCCCGACCAGATAGGTGCTGGCCAGCAGGGCGACAAAGGCCAGGCCGGCCGGATACCTGGGAACGTTGGGCGTCCTCCTGACGGCGGCCCTGGAGGCGATATAGACCATAAGGGTCACTAGGGCCAGGATCAGGTAGAGGTTGTTCAAGGCAAAGACGTAGGTCAGAACGTAACCGACGAGGGTAAGTTGCACAAAGGTGCGAACCGTGCCCCAGACCAGCGGGCGCAGCAGGCCCAGGCGAAAGACGGCCGACACCGTCCCGGCGATGACCACCAGGATGACGCTGAGGGCCAACTGCCAGTCTGAAATGGGCACTACGCCGCCCGTCATACTTCTACTCCTCCCACGCCTAAATTCAGGATATGCGTGTCTTTGAGCAGGCTGTAATCTTCGCCGTGGCTGACCATAACCAGTGCCCGCTTCCCTTTTGCCAGCCAACCTTGCATAAAGGCATAAAAAGCGGACCGCGACTCCCTGTCAAGACCGGCTGTGGGCTCGTCCAGCAGCAGCACCTGCGGACCGACAAGCACAGCCCTTAAAACCGCCACCCGGGCCGTTTCCCCACCGGAGAGCCGCCCGGCATCTTGCTTCAGGATCGTCCTGGGCAGCATCAGCCTGTCCAGGCCCTCTTCAATTAAGGTCATATTTAGTTCCGCGCGGCGGCGCACGGCGCCAAGTTCAAAGGGGCGTACCAGGTTGTCCAGGACCGAACCGCTAAACATCGCCGGCTTTTGCGCAACATAAACGAGACGCACCCGCCACTCCGGCCCGGGATAGCGAAGCCAGTCCTGTCCCTCAAGCCGGACCGTCCCGGAAACCGCCGGATGCAAGCGGGCGAGAACGCGCAGGAAAGTGCTCTTTCCCGAACCCGAAGGGCCCCGGACGATCAAAGCCTGCCTGTCCTCAATGCTTCCCGACAGGCTGATGACGGGAGTCGCCGCGCCGGCCCTGAAAATTAAATCCTTAAACTCCAAAATACCGGCCATGCTGTCAGTATAACACTAACCGGCACCAGGCTGTAAGCATAAGAATTCTAAAGGCGGGCGGCCAGTTCCAGGATGTATTTCCGCAACGCCTCCACCAGGGACTTGAATTCCTCCGGGTGGTTCTCCGGGTCCCGGTAACGCTTGTTGATCTCCAGTTGTAAAGCGGGAACGCCCAGTTCCTGGCTGACGAAGCGGGTTACCGTGGCCTGTCCGCAGGCGGAGAAGGTGTCCTCGATGTGCACGTCGCCGATGCCCTCATCCGCCAGGGCGTCCTGGAGCAGGCTCAGAAAGTGCGGCTTGTCGAGGAAGCTTTTCCCTTTGCAGGTCCCGATGTCGATGGCGAAGTCGCGCCAGAGGGAGGCGCCGTGAAGGTCCAGCACCAGCTTGATGTTGCTTTTGATCACCAGCTCGCCCAGGCCGGCTTTATAGGGACAGTCGTCGTAGAAGTTGGCGTCCAGGTCGGAAGATGCGGCGTAGATGGCATGGCAGCTGGTCAGTTCGTGAAGGAGCCGGACCAGGGTACCCGTGTACTCGTCCTCTTCCTTCGGGACGGTGTTCGACCGCCGCGTGTGTTTGACGGAATGAGGGGCCGAAACCAGGACCGGTACTTTGCCGGTAAGGGTCACGTACGATTTCTCGCCCGGCAGGCCCTGGTAGTCGTTGACCCCGAACAACTCCTCTTCCATTTTGACGGCCTTCTCCAGGCTCCAACCTCTAGCCATCTTATCACCTCAATCCAGCATCGGACCTTCTATGTCAATACCTAAATTTTAATAACCCTGATTAGGCCGCCCGTAAG
>NZ_JBQXEZ010000041.1:0-6067 GCF_052618305.1 Desulforudis sp. DRI-14
GTCGCTTGCGGGGATAAACCCAGACCCGAATAGCAAGGGCCGTTTTTCAGGGTAGTGTTCCTTGTTTTTGGCGGACAAGGGTCGTGTTCTTTTGTTACCTATGTAGACCTTCTTGTTGGCGGCGGATTACTTCTTGGAAGTCGTAGTCCGGAAGAAGACGCTTCTTGTTCTTCATTTCCTGCCAGATTTGTTCGCCTTCGTAAGCCGTAATAATGTTGGGGACCCACAGAAATGATGCCAGGCAGTCATTATCAAAGACGACAGGGTATCGAAGGCTAGTCATCTTCGGTCTCCCCGCCGAACAGGACGTCTTCCAGTCCGGCTTCCAGAAGCAACTCTTCGTATTTCCCTCGTGAGATCAGGTCCCGGTCGAGAGCCTCCCGCGCTTTCTCGGCATAATCCGACATTACCCAGTAGTCAGCAGTGGTTTTGTACAGACTGGTATCGTAGCCTAATTCTCTTGCCACACGGGTAATCCCGTCTTTCCATTGTTCCGCTTGATGGTTGGAGATTTTACCCATTTGTTGCAGGCGGATGAGCATTGCTTGGTGACTGATGCCGAAATACTGCTCCAGAAAAACGCAGTCGGCAAGGGAAACCGGTCTGAACGGTTTTTGGCGCTTGTTAAGTAGGTAGTCTATTGCTTGGTCGGGAGCCAAAAAGTGACATGCGAACAAATCTGCCTCTTTTTCAATGGGAGATTTAGGGTTGTGCAAGCCTATTTCGCAAATCTGCCCGGTAAGAGCTTCGTGATAGAGTAGATGGCACAATTCGCGGGCAGCGGTGAAATGCTGGTGGCCACGGCTACGATTAGTATTGATAAGGATGATTCGTACATCATTGTTCTGCACAAAAAGCCCGGAAACGTTAGAGGCCAAAGGACGACCAATGATCGAGACGTTTAGAATGCTGCGGAGGATGTTCAGGACATTTACTGACTCATTGGCGCTGACTCCGAGCCTATTTCGAGCTTCAATGGTGCGGGTCTTGGCATCTTCGGCCATTCCCATCTAGGATTTGCCTCCCAAAAGTGAGTTAAGATAGCGAAGGTTCTTGGCAAACCGGTTGACAAGAGCAATCTTTTCATGGGATCTCGCGGATATGAGTGTTATAAGGCAAAGGCCGAAATGGGACGAGCTTACCGGCGAGTGGAGGATTTTCTGTTTTAATTCGGGAAAAGAAAGAATACTAAAGTGATTGCAGGCGGTGAAACGGTTGCATATCGGTCCCTTGGTTCTGGAAAACCCCGTGGTGGCCGCGCCCATGGCCGGCGTCACCGACAAGGCCTTTCGCCTGCTGGCCCGGGAAATGGGCTGCGCTTTAACCTTTACGGAGATGATCTCCGACCAGGCCCTCCTGTTCGGCAGCCGCAAGACCCTGGAGATGCTGGACATCGAGGGCGAGCACCCCATCGCCGTGCAGCTCTTCGGCTCGCGGCCGCACGACCTGGCCCTGGCCGCCCGCCTTGCGGCTCAGGCAGGCGCTGACATCATCGACCTGAACATGGGGTGCCCGACGCCGAAGATCGTCAAGAACGGTGAAGGGGCGGCCTTGATGCGGGACCCGCGCCTGGCCGCGGACATCGTCGCCGCGGTGATCGACGCCGTCCCGCTGCCGGTCACCGTAAAGATGCGCCGGGGCTGGGACCCGGATTCCCCGGACGCGGTGGAGGTGGCCGGCGCCGTGGCGGAGGCGGGGGCGTCGGCGGTCACCGTGCACGGCCGCTACCGGAGCGAGTTCTACAGCGGCCGCGCCGACTGGGGCGTCATCCGGGCGGTCAAGGAAGCGGTGGACGTGCCGGTGATCGGCAACGGCGACGTTTGGACGGCGGTAGACGCCCGGCGCATGCTGGACGAGACGGGCTGCGACGGGGTCATGATCGGGCGGGCGGCGCGGGGGTACCCCTGGATCTACCGGGAGGCCGTCCACTACTTGGCCGCCGGGGAACTGCTGCCGCCTCCGCCGGCGGAGGAACGGGTGGCTATGGCCCTCCGCCACCTGGATCTCCTGATGCTCTACAAAGGAGAAAAAACGGCCGTCTTGCAGATGCGCAAGCATGCCGCCTGGTACAGCCGCGGCCTGCGCGGCGCGGCCCGCCTCAGGGTGCAGCTGCACCGGGCCGAGAGCGCCGAGCAACTTCGCGCAATGATCGAGGCGCTCCTATAAATTTGTTTTGCCGGTACAAGATTGAGAAAGGCGACTCTTGCCTAGAAGTTGGAAATAGATATAGAATTGATTAAGTCTGCCCGCTTTTTGCATAACCTAACCGGTGACTGATTTGGGAGGCTAAAAGTATTTGGAGCGTTTTGCGTTTGTCATTCACCCTTTATCTGTAGAAGACGTTGCCCGTAAGTTTAAGTTTGCCAGGTACCTGCCCCAGCGCTGGGTCGAAAAAGGCATCAGCATGCTGCCGCCGCTTAAGACAAGCCATATTACCGGCATTCGCTCCGCGGCGGACCCGGCCAACGAGATCGAAGGCTGGCTGGTCGGGTGCCCCCTCACCGCGCGCCAGATCATGACCCTGCCCAAGGAGTTCGTCCTCGAAAAGGTCGTGCAGACCGGCAGGCTGGCCGAGCGTCTTGGGGCGAGAATTCTCGGCCTGGGAGCCTTTACCAAGGTGGTGGGGGATGCCGGGATTTCTGTCGCCAAGCGCCTGCATATACCGGTAACTACGGGGAACAGCTATACCGTCGCCACCGCCATCGAGGGCACCAGGGAAGCCGCCGGGATGATGGGCCACCGCATGGAAGAGGCGGAGGTGGTTGTCGTGGGTGCTACAGGCGCCATCGGCTCGGTTTGCGCCCAGATCCTGGCCAGGGAAGCCAAGAGCCTCACGATTGTGGGCCGGGACACCGGCAAGCTGGAACTGCTCGGTCAGAAAATCCTCTACGACAGCGGACTAGCGGTAAGGGTGACCTCCGACCTGAAAGCGGCCCTGCGCCGGGCCGACGTGGTGATCACTGTTACCAGCGCCGTGGACGCCATTATCGAGCCCGAAGACTTGAAGACCGGCGCCGTGGTCTGCGACGTGGCCCGCCCGCGTGACGTTTCCCGCCGTGTGGTGGAGAAACGCGATGACGTCCTGGTTATCGAGGGCGGAGTGGTTATTCCGCCGGGGGACGTGGATTTCCACTTCAACTTCGGTTTTCCGCCGAAAACGTGTTACGCCTGCATGGCCGAAACCATGATCCTGGCCCTTGAGAAGAGGTTTGAAAGCTACACCTTAGGCCGGGAGCTTACCGTCCGCCAGGTCGAGGAGATCGCCGGCCTCGCCCGCAAACACGGGTTCAGGCTGGCCGGGTTCCGCAGCTTCGAACGCGCCGTAACGCCCCAGACCATCGAACAGATCAGGGCCAACGCTCAAGCGCGCCGTATTCTTGACAAGGGTCATGCCGGTCATTATAATTGATGCAAAGTAAAACAGGAATGAGGGGCACTGCGGGCGGCATAAATGCAGTGCCTAAAACTTTGTCTTTTGCATATTGTTCATAGTGCGTTGCGATATCAGGCACTGGGTTTGAAGGAGCGGTTAGTCATATGAAAGAAAAAGAAGTCATCCTGACCGTTACGGGTCTGAAGAAACTCGAGGAACAATTGGAGCATTTGAAATCGGTGCGTCGCAGGGAGGTAGCCGACCGCATCCGGCAGGCCATAGATTTCGGAGACATCTCCGAGAATTCCGAGTACGAGGACGCCAAGAACGAGCAGGCCTTCATCGAGGGCCAGATCATCGAGCTGGAAAAGATGCTGCGCAACGCCAAGGTCATCGACGCCACCGACGTCGATACCGCGGAAGTCAGCATCGGTTCGACGGTGCGGCTGGAAGACCAGACCAACGGCGGCGAACTCGAGTTCACGATCGTCGGCTCGATGGAGTCCGACCCGAGCGCCAACAGGATTTCCAACGAATCCCCCGTGGGCAAGGCCCTTATGGGCAAAACGACCGGCAGTATCGTCGAGGTGGAGGTACCGGTGGGCGTCCTCAAGTACAAGATCTTGGACATTCAGCGCGCGTCGCTGTAAAAAGGGCGCTAAGCATTAAACATCGGGCGTCAGAAGACTTTAGGACGTCAGACTTATCATCGGAATCGGCCCGGGCCGATTCCTTCATCTTGTTTTGCAGCTTAAGGCTTGGTGCTTATAGCTTGTTTTGGAGGTACAGATGGACAGGGTGCACGAACAACAGCTGGACTTGTCTGAACTGGAGAGGGTGAGGAGGGACAAGCTGGCCGAGCTGCGACAGGAGGGGATCAAACCCTACGGCGGAAGGTTCGAGCGCACGCATTTGGCCAGGGAGGTCGTCGACAACTTTGAAACCCTGGATGGGCGGACGGTCAGCTTGGCCGGACGGTTAACGGCCAGGCGCGGTCACGGCAAGGCGACCTTTGCCGATCTCCGGGACGGCTCGGGCAGGGTTCAGATTTATGTGCGGCTGGATGTCGTCGGGGACGAAGCGTATGAGTTGTTCAAGAAGCTGGATATCGGCGACATTATCGGTCTTGAGGGGTCGGTCTTTAAAACCCGCATGGGTGAGGTCAGCGTCAATGTGTCCGGCTTTACGCTTTTGAGCAAGTCGCTGCGTCCGCTGCCGGAAAAATGGCACGGACTCAAGGATGTCGAGTTGCGTTACCGGCAGCGTTACCTTGACTTGATCGTCAACCCCGAGACAAAGGACACCTTCGTCACCCGTTCCAGGGTCCTGCAGTTGATGCGCCGCTTCCTTGACGAAAGGGGCTTCCTTGAAGTCGAGACCCCGATGATGCAGCCCCTGGCGGGAGGCGCCGCCGCCCGGCCCTTCAAGACCTACCACAACGCCCTGGACATGCCGCTGTACTTGCGCATCGCCCCCGAACTGTACCTGAAGCGCCTGCTGGTCGGGGGGATGGAGAAGGTCTACGAGATCAACCGCAACTTCCGCAACGAGGGGATCTCGACCCGCCACAACCCGGAGTTCACCATGCTCGAACTCTACGAGGCTTATTCCGATTACATCGGGATGATGGAACTGACAGAGGAACTGATCACCTACGTTGTGGAGGAGGCAACGGGAACCCTGGTGCTGCCTTACGGGGATATGGAGATCGACTACCGGCGGCCCTGGACCCGGATGACGATGCTTGAGGCCGTCGGGAAGCACGCGGGGATCGATTTCAGCCGGCTTTCGGGGCAGGAAGCGGTCAACATCGTGAAGGCCAAACTCAAGGATGCCAATATAACGGTCGAAGCCCTTCCCGGGACTTGGGGAGAGGCTCTCAACACGGCCTTTGAAGAATTTGTCGAGGACAAGCTCGTTCAGCCTACCTTTATTTACGACTACCCCATCGAAATTTCGCCGCTGGCCAAGAAGAAGGATGACGACCCCCGTCTGACCTATCGCTTTGAGCTGATCATCGCCGGGCGCGAGCTGGCCAACGCTTTTTCGGAACTCAACGACCCGGTCGACCAGAAAGAGCGCTTCATGTCTCAACTGGCCAAGCGCCAGCGCGGTGACGAAGAGGCTCACGCCTACGACGAGGATTACGTCATCGCCCTCGAACACGGCATGCCTCCGGCCGGCGGCCTGGGCATCGGGATCGACCGCCTGGTCATGCTCATAACCAACAAACAATCGATAAGAGACGTCATATTGTTCCCGTTACTGCGCCCACGGGAAATGGGAAGCGAGAGGTGAGAAGTCAGAGGTGAGATCGATCTGTAGGATACATACTTCCAACTTCCCACATCCCACCTCGGGAAATGGGAAGCGAGGAAGCGAGAGGTGAGAAGGCCTTGACACGGTCAAATCCTGCATGCTATATTAGGACTTGCGGCAAGAATACCGATGCGCAAACCAATTTGACCAGGAAGTACTAGTTGACATCAACGCCGCGCACATTATAAAATAAGTTTTGTCGCTGTCCGGCATTCAACTTGGGGAGTCAAATGGCAGACAGGACTGACCTGATAGCGTCCCGAGGGCGACGGTTGGTTTTGGGTGCAGGTGGTTCTTCGAGTTGAGTGCTGGATGGCGGCGAGAGAGAGAATGGGTGGTCTTTGAAAACTGAACAGTGGCTAAGCGTTGCTGAGC
>NZ_JBQXEZ010000042.1:0-5003 GCF_052618305.1 Desulforudis sp. DRI-14
AGGACGGAGTTTGGGAAACCAAGGAGATCGGCAGCCCGCAAGGGGGAGTCATCTCAGTTACTTTCGGTTGATGGACACACTGAGCGTTCTGCAGGCGTTGGACGAATGGGTTCGGCGCCGCTTGTAGATGTGTTTGCATCACGCACTTCGTTAAACCTTATGAACCGCCGTATACCGAACGGTACGTACGGTGGTGTGGGGGGGGCTAGCCGCCCCCTCCTACCCGATTTACACTGGAGACGGCTTGGTCGGATCCGGATTTGCCGGGCACCAGGTGGCAAGAGAGATAATGGACGTGATGATGGGTTGAATGTACGGAATAAGTAATTTAACCTTAATATGGCGAAAAAGAGGCCTTTTAGAACATTTGCAAAATAAATAAAGATAGGTAATTGGATTGACAATTAAGCATTTTTCTGTATAGTATAAAGTTAATTAATGGCACTTCATCCCAAATGTTAGAAAGGAGGTTTAGGGCAAAGCAAGCATTAAATTTTGCTAAAACGCGCAACTCGCATTGTGTAATCAATGCCCCTGATTGTCACTACTGCAAACGTGAAAATAACCCACCAATAGTCTGTTCTACGACTTGAACGTTTATCCCGAATGAAGCTGGTAATGCGCGCATATCTTTGAGGTAACAAGGAACACTTCTCAGATTGTCCTTACGATCCACATCTTTTCTGCCACTTGCTTCGCCGTAACGCATACTTCAAAACTTGAACCCGAGCATAGCTGTTGACTCCTCCTCATAACTGCAAGCATCCCTCCAAAAGGGTTCGAAAAGGGGGTGTAAGTCTTCTTTATCGGGTCATGCCTAGGAAAGGTGTGTAGAGTATTACGGAAAGGAGTGGAATTGAGTGACCAATCCAACATCTTCGCCAAGACCGGAACAAGTTCCTGTCTCGCCGTCCCCGGTAGGCGAAAGTACCCTTTCAATCTGGCTAAAGGCTATTCCTGGCGTCGTTTTTATGTTTTTGATCGCGTGCCTTGCACATGGCACCAAGGATCTCGGTATCCCGCAGTGGGAAGGCCTCGCCTCCTGGATTAAGGAGAACTGGTCGTGGGCGGCTACCTACTTGCACCTTAATCAGGTCATTATCGTGATTCTTGTCGGTATCCTCATCCGCAACACTATCGGTATTCCAACCTGGGCAGCGAATGGTGTCAGGACCTCGCGCCTGTTTATCAAGATGGGTGTCATCCTTCTCGGTTCTCTTTACAGTCTCCGGGAACTGGCAACTCTTGGAGCGACCGCAATCACCTTGATCCTGATTTTCGTAATGGCTACCTGTCTGTTCATCATGTGGTGGGGTAACCGGATCGGGATGCACCCGGCGACATCGGCCTGCATGGCCGCGGGTATCGGCGTCTGCGGTGTTTCAGCCGCTGTAGCCACAGCACCGGCGGTCAAGGCCAAGAGCGAGGATGTGGCCTTTGCGGTAGCGACCCTGCTGGCCTTTGGCGTGTTCTGCCTATTTGTGTTTCCCCCGTTGGGTACACTGTTGGGTCTATCTCCGCACCAGTTCGGCGCCTGGGCCGGGACCGGCATCGTAAACTCCGGTCAGGTTCTGGCGGCGTCTTTGGCCTTTGATCCAGGAACGGTGGATCATCCGTCTGTTGCCCTTAAAACCGGAGAGATCTTCAACCTGACGCGTGTCGTCTTTCTGCCGTTTGTGGTGTTTACCCTGGCTCTGATCTACACCCGGCAGGCGGTCAAACAAGGTCTTGAACATGAGAAGGGCGAGTCCAGAGGGCTTTCCTGGATCTGGAGCAAGTTCCCCGTGTTTGTGCTCGGGTTCCTGGGCATGGTGGCCTTGACCTCTTTCGGGACCTTCGGCGCCACACGGCCTCCTTCGGAGGAACTGAAGCTGTTCCGGGTGCTCTATACCTGGTTCTTCACGATCGGCCTCACAGGCTTGGGTATGCAAATCTCGATAGCGGAAATGCGCAAGGCCGGGGGCAAACCGCTGATCGTCGGCTTTTCCGCAGGAGCGCTGAAAGCGATTCTTGCTCTGATCGTTGTGCTGCTGTTTGTCGGAGAAGACCCGCCTGCGCACTAACCGTATGACCCGTGAAAGGAGCGTTGGAGTATGGCGTCTAACAACCATCTTGACGAGAAACAGCTTTCCCTTTTCGCCAACGAGAGACACGAGGATTGGACCGCTATCGTGCTGGTGACAGTTCTGGCGATTATCGGATTGATCATTAAGTAGCCGCAATGCAGAGCATACTGTTGATCACTGACGGTTCTCCCAGCGGCGTTCTGGCGGAGGATGCTGCGGTGGACCTAGCCCGAAGATACGAGGGAAGGATAAGAGCGGTTTACATCCTTGATCAAAGCTGGCAGAATCTGCTTGGCGACGAATGGATGAATACCTCCGAAACGCGCATGACCTTCTTTCGCTACTTGGAGGATGCCCTGTATTCGCGTGCCAGCGAGGTACTTAAGTGTTTTACGCGAAAGGCTGAAAAGGCCCAGGTTTCGTGTACAGCCGAAGTTAGGGTCGGCAAGCCGGATCAGGTTGTAATCGAAACCGCCAAGGAATTGACTGCTTCCCTGGTGGTAATCCCAAATCCGGTAGGCTGCGCTCACCCTGCAGCGGGAGGTATTCAGTTTTTGGCCGGGCGAATCGCCAAGAAAATCTCTTGCCCCTTGCTGGTTGGGGCCCCTGCTTCGCCCGAGCGCTGGACTCGGACATCTAAATAGGCATCAGCCTGAAGCCCCCTTACTATGTTGTTAAGGGGGCCTTCTATTGGCTACGCGGAATATTCTAACAAACCGATGTCAAGGCCGAAATGGAGGCCCAGGAGTGGTTTAACCTTTTGCCGGTAGAGAAAAAACTGATGGGATGGTCTCTGGGCCTCGGTGTTATATTCCTGATTATCTTTGTCTTTATCTTTAGGCTGACTTAATGCTATAGCCTAAGAATGCGACAAACCCGCTGTTGAAAATGACAGCGGGTTTTCTTTTGCGCCGCAAACAGAACTTATTACTTAAAGAAAGGGGTTATGCGCCTGGTTAACATCCAAAGACAGGAACAGCAGCGGGTTTTGTTGTTCGCCGGGCTATTCGTGTGTTCAGACGTAGGAAGAGCGGACGGACTACCGATATTGCAATTGCTTGAGGACTTTGCCAAGCGCTGGCTGGCCCACGACGGACTTTGGTTTCAGGCAGTGGAACACGAGTACGGTCTTGCTGCCGCCATTGCCGCGGATAAGGCAGCCTGGGAGCGCTTTACCGTTATCGAGGCTGAGAGGATCATGCGCCTTCTCGGCATTGAACCCGGTGGCGGTATTCCGGCGTTGAAAGAGGCTTTGGGTTTGAGACTGTACGCGCTGGTTAACCGCCAGGAGATCGTTGAGGAGAGTGAAAAGCGAATGATATTCAGGATGCGCGAGTGCCGGGTCCAGGCTGCCAGAAAGAGAAAGGGAATGGCTGCCTTCCCTTGTAAGGAAGTGGCCTTGTGGAATATAGTGAATTTGCCAGGACTATTGGCAAACGTATCGTTACCAGGTGTATATGCTGCCCTCCCGATGATCATCCGGAAGATTACTACTGCGCCTGGGAGTTTATCGTGGTACCGTAGGAGGAACACGGCATGAAGGTTTATGAACTTGATACGCCTGCCGTTCTTGTTGATGTTGACCTGTTAAAGGCCAACATTGAAGGGATGGCACAGGAAACGGCGCGTTTGGGGATTAAGCTGCGCCCCCATGCTAAAACACATAAAAGCCCCGAGATAGCGGCCATGCAGCTTGACGCCGGAGCCTGCGGGATAACCGTGGCAAAGCTTTCAGAGGCGGAGATAATGGCCGGGTACGGCGTAGACGATATCCTTGTCGCCTATCCGCTGGTTGGTCCGGCGAAACTTACCAGACTGAAGGACCTGGTGCGGAAAACCAAGGTAACGGTGTCCGTGGACAGCGCGGCTGTGGCCCGGGGCATAGCCGAGGTCGGAGAGACCATCGCTGTTCCTGTTCCGGTGTGCGTCGAGGTGAATACCGGGCAGAACCGGTGCGGCCTAGAACCCGGCAGGGCGACCGTTGAGTTCGTTAAAAGCCTGGCCGCTTTGCCAGGCATTAAGGTAACAGGCCTGATGACCCACGCCGGGCACGCCTACCAGGCCAGAAACCTCAACGAGCTGCGACAGATCGCCCGCGGCGAGGCTTTCCTGCTGGCGGATACGTGCGAGTTGCTAAGGAAAGCCGGTTTGCCGGTTGACGAAATAAGCGTGGGTTCTACGCCGACGGCCCGTTTTATGGCCGAGATGGACGGCGTTACTGAAATCAGACCGGGGACCTACGTCTTTAATGACTACAATATGGTTTGCCTGGGGGTGGCCGAGGTTCATCAGTGCGCGTTGACGGTGCTGAGCACGGTGGTTTCCAGGCCGGCCGGCAACAGGTTTGTGCTCGATGCCGGCTCCAAGACGCTTTCGTCCGACCCCAGCGTCCGCGGCAGGGGATACGGGTTTATAAAGGGCTGCGATTGTACCGTTACCCGCCTTTCCGAAGAACACGGGGTCGTCGAGGCCGAAGTCGAGGTTGTTATCGGAGACAGGGTGGAGATTATCCCCAACCACTGCTGCCCGGTGGTTAACCTAACCGATTCGTTATATCTGCGCAAGGGCCAAGAAATCGTGGGCGAGCTCAAGGTCAGGGCCAGGGGGATGAACAGGTGATATGGGCGTGAGCATTGGGCTTTGGGCGTTCAGGGCATTGAGTTGTTGAGCATACGTCTGGTGTTGTGTTTTGGGTGTTGGATTGGCAGGAAGACTAATGAAGACTAATATCGGATATAAACGAGGAAAGGCAGCCGCCTGGCGGCTGCCTTTCCTCTGCCCTTCCTCTTTGAATGGTGAGGGAAGGAAATATTCTTTAGATCCGGAAGGACATCGCTTCCTTCTTGTGGCCCTTCACCTTCAGCAGATGCACGGCGCAGGCGATGCACGGGTCGAAGGAGCGGACCACGCGCACGAGTTCGATCGGCTGGTTCGGGT
>NZ_JBQXEZ010000043.1:0-4548 GCF_052618305.1 Desulforudis sp. DRI-14
CGGTGCCCGAAGCTTTCAGCAAAGTCGCTTGCGGGGATAAACCCAGACCCGAACAACAAGGGTTATTATCGAGCTAATGCTAAACATGTTAACGATGTCCTGCTACCTGACATCTAACATCTGTTTGGTTCAGGCTCTTGCTTTGCGGTAGTGCTCGACGGCGAATTGCTTCAAACCCGAAACGATGATGTTGGCGAGGCGCATGACCAGGTTCAGGCGGGTGTTCTGCAGGACCAGGTATTCCAGGAAGCCCCCGACGTTGACAACGCCGGTGACGTGCACGTCACCGACTTCCGGAAGGTCCTTTTTGACCCCGGCCCCGGGCTTCAGCGCGCCGTCTCCGAGCGCTACCGTCCCCACGTTCTCGATGCATCCCAGGCATGCGTCGATGGCGATGATAAAGGATTCCGGATGCGCCGCCCGGATTCTGTCCAGGGTCTCGTGCAGGTTTGTCGCGTGCACCGGCTGTTCGAGCGTGCCGTAAACCTTGAAGGGGTTCGGCCGATACTGGCTCAAGCGCGTCCCGACGAGCGGGCCCAGGGAATCCCCCGTGGACCGGTCCGTGCCTATGCAGAGCAGGATGACGGGGCGGTTGGTATCACAGCCCAGCCTCTTAACGCGCTTTTTTAGTTCGGAAGCGAACTTGGCGGCCGCAAACGGGTCGTCCATATGAAAACGCACCAGGTCTTTCTCGGTGCTGATCGGCAGCAAAACTTGGGCTTCGGGCACCAGGCCCCCCCCTTTTTGCAAAACTACTATATTTATTGCCGCCGACCGATGGTGTTATTCCTGTGAAAGTAAGAAACCGCTTTCCCCGGCATAAGGATGTTGGGGGGAGGGAATGCCGTGCGCCAGGGGGGAGCGGTCAAGGTCGCGGCCCTTTTTGTGGGGGCGGTCATCGGGGCGGGCTTTGCGTCCGGGCAGGAGATCCTGCAGTTTTTCGGGGTTCACGGCCGGTGGGGACTGTACGGCGCTTTACTGACCATCGCGGCCTTTGCCGGCCTCGGCGTCAAGGTGCAGGTAACGGCCGTGCGGCTGCAGGCGCAGAACTACCGCGAGGTCTTCGACTATTTTCTGGGGCGCCGGTGGAGCGCGGTCATGGACGCCGCCAGCGTGTGCATGCTCGCCGGAGGCCTGGCCGTGATGATGGCGGGAAGCGGCGCCGTGCTGCACGAGCAATTCGGCCTCCCCACGTGGGGAGGTGTGATGCTGCTGGCGGCCCTGGTCATCCTGGTGCTGCTGCACGGGCTGACGGGTGTGGTCGCCGTTAACGTGGTCCTGGTTCCCTTGAAGATCATCCTCGTGGCCGGCCTATCCGCCGCGGCCGTCCTTCTCTACGACGGCCCCCCGCCGCCGGCGCTGGCGCGGCCGGATGGTATTTCGGCGTCTTGGCTGGGTTCGGCCCTCTTATACGTCAGTTACAATATGATCGTGCCGGTTGCTGTCCTGTCCTCCCTGGGCAGGTACCTCACCATCAGAGAGGCCGCCGCCGGGGCCGTCCTCGGCGGCGTGATCCTCGGTTGCGCGACGACGCTTGTCGCCTACGCCATCCTTACCTATTTTCCGCTGGTGAGCGGCTACCAGGTGCCGCTCTTGCAGGTGGCCGGGATGGTACACCCGTACAGCCGCATGCTCATCTCGGTCGTCGTCTGGATCGCCGTCTTCACGACGGCTGTCGCCAACGCCCACGGGCTGGTAAGCCGTTTCGCCCCCCAGGGTACTCTCCGCTACAAGCGGGCGGGGATTTGTTGCACGCTGCTCTTGCTGCCCCTGGCGTTCTTCAAATTCTCCCATTTGATCGGCTTTATTTATTCCCTGTTCGGGTATGCCGGATTGGTCCTGCTTGCGGCGGTCGCCTTTCATTCCGCGGCAGGTTTTTGGCAAAGACTAAAGAATAGGCACTAAAAATCAGCACTGAGCACTAGGCATTCAGCTTTCAGACCACCTATTTGGCTGATTGGTTCTTATCCGAATGCTTAACGCTGAATGCTCAATGCTGTTTTCTCCCGGAGGGAGAAAAATGAACTGGCTTGATGCCGTCCTTCTCATTATTTTGGGGTTAAGCGCCTTTAGCGGTTTTTGGCGCGGGCTCATGCGCAGCGTGGCCGGGCTGGCGGCCCTGGTCTTCAGCTTCGCCGCCGCGTATTACTATTACCGCCCGGTGGGAGAGTATCTCGAACGCAGCTTCGGTTTGGGAAGTTGGCTCACCCGGTACTTCAGCGAGCGGCTAGGCGGGCCGCCGCCCCACGAGCCCGTTACGGCCGTCCTGATGAATGTGGGGGACGGTGCCAACCCGCTCGACTTGCTGCTGCAGTTCATGTTTTTCCAGGGGGGGCAAAACTTCTTGAACCAGGCGTTCGCCTCGGTCCTGGCGTCCGCGGCGCTGAACGCTATCGCCTTCCTGCTCGTTTTCACGGCCGTCAACCTCGTTATCGGGGCGGTGGCCAATACCGTCCCGGGCGTGCCGCTGCTGGCGCCGCTTGACCGGGCCGGCGGGTTTTTCTTCGGCCTGCTGCGCGGTTTTCTGGTGGGAATGGCCCTGGTGGCCGTGCTCCAGCTTTTGGATGCGGCCGGCGGGGCGGCGGCGCCGACCCCGTTTTCCGCGGGCCTTGCCGGCTCGCTGCTCGCGCCTTCCTACCTGGCCGCTTTTAATTATCTGCTGGCGCTTATGCTTCCGGTTCAACACCGCACAATATAAAAGACATCAATCAGCGAGGAGGATGCAGATTTATGCCCGATAATAAAGTCAGCTGTTGGCCCAGGATTTCCGCCCCGGAGCGCGAGGCGGCCTTCGCCCTGGCCGAGACTTACAAGGAGTTCCTGGACCGGGGCAAGACCGAAAGGCTTGCTGCGGCTGAAGCCGAACGCATGGCGGTTGAACGGGGTTTCCGCCCTCTTTCCGAAGGCGCGGCCTTGCAGCCGGGGGACAAGGTGTATGCCGTCAACCGTCATAAGACGGTCATCTTTGGCGTTATCGGGGACGAACCCCTTGTCCGGGGGCTGCGCATCGTCGGGACCCACCTGGATGCGCCGCGGCTCGACCTCAAGCCCGAGCCGCTGTACGAGGAGGAAGGCCTGGCCTTTTTCAAAACGCACTACTACGGCGGCATCAAGAAGTACCACTGGCTGGCCATCCCGCTGGCCCTGTACGGGACCTTCCTGAAGGCCGACGGCGAGAAATACGAGCTGAGCATCGGCGATCACCCGGGGGAACCCGTTTTTACGATCACCGACCTCCTGCCCCACCTGGCCAAGGACCAGGTTGACAAAAAATTGGAAGACGCCTTCCCGGGCGAGAACCTGAACGTGCTCGTGGGGAGCATCCCCGCGGGGCGCAAGGAAAACGAAGAGAAGCAGGCCGTAAAGAAGGCCGTCGCCGAGTACCTGCTCACGGCCTACGGCTTGCAGGAAGAAGACTTTATCAGCGCCGAGGTCGAGGCTGTGCCTGCCTGGCCGGCCCGCGATGTCGGCCTGGACAGGGGTCTGGTCGGGGCCTACGGGCAGGACGACAGGGTGTGCTCGTTCGCCGCTTTGCAGGCCGTTCTCGGCGTAGAAAGACCTCGCCGGACCTGTCTGGCGGTCCTGGTCGACAAGGAAGAGATCGGTTCCGCGGGCAATACGGGAATGCACTCGCGGTTTTTTGAAAACACCGTGGCGGAAATCCTGGCGCGGACCGGGCAAAATTACTCCGACCTCGATCTCCGCCGCTCCCTCAGCGCTTCCAAGTGTTTGTCCGGCGACGTGAATGCGGGGCTCGACCCCAACTACGCGGAGGTCCTGGATAAGTACAACGCGGCGCGTATCGGTTACGGGGTCGGCCTGACCAAGTACACGGGCGCGAAAGGTAAATTTTCGGCCAACGACGCCAACGCCGAGTTTGTTTACGAGATAAGGGCCCTCTTCAACCGGAACGGGGTCCTGTGGCAGACGGGCGAGCTGGGCAAGGTCGACCAGGGCGGCGGCGGGACGATAGCCCACATTCTCGCCGCCTTCGGGATGGACGTCGTGGACTGCGGCCCCCCTGTGCTGAGCATGCACGCGCCTTTTGAACTGGTGAGCAAGGTGGATCTGTACATGACCTACCGGGCCTACCAGGCGTTTTATAACGACTGAAGCGAGAAGTGAGAGGTCAGAGGTGGGTACTTGAAGGAATCTGCAGAGCGAATTCCAACTTATATTCCCACTTCCGACTTCCCACATCTCACTTCTGAGATGCCGGGGGTGAAAGCCGTGTCTAAATACGAGGTCGGTGATATCGTCAGGCTGAAAAAGCTCCATCCCTGCGGAGGAGACGAATGGGAGATAATGCGTACCGGCGTGGACTTCCGGCTGCGCTGCCGTCGGTGCGGGCGGGTGATGATGCTTCCCAGGCCGAAGTTCGAACGCAGTGTCAGGCGAAAGCCTGATCCCGCGGATTGAACGGCGGCAGGCGGTCGCCGGCCGGATTTGAAGGGATTCTGCAGAAGAATCCCTTTTGAATTTTCTACCCTGAAAAAAACGGCCCTTGCTATTCGGGTCTGGGTTTATCCCCGCAAGCGACTTCGCTGA
>NZ_JBQXEZ010000044.1:0-3659 GCF_052618305.1 Desulforudis sp. DRI-14
TGTTCTTTGAAAACTGCACAGCGTAAGTAGCTAAGACGAGTCAAGCTAATAAGGGCGTACGGTGGATGCCTTGGCGCTGAGGGCCGACGAAGGACGCGGCAAGCTGCGAAAAGCCCCGGGTAGCCGCAAGCAGGCGTTGATCCGGGGATATCCGAATGGGGCAACCCGGCGGGGCGAACCCCCGTCATCCTGTGCTGAACACATAGGCACAGCGAAGGGCACCGGGTGAACTGAAACATCTTAGTAACCCGAGGAAGAGAAAGCAACAGCGAACCCCCGAGTAGCGGCGAGCGAAAAGGGGCGAGCCCAAACCGGCTGCGTGTCAAGCCTGCCAGCGTTGCGCAGCCGGGGTAGCGGGAAGAGGCCGGAAGGCGTGGCGGCGCCTTCGGGGTAAAGAGGTTTTAGCGGAAGCGGGCTGGAAAGCCCCGCCACAGAGCGTAACAGTCGCGTACGTAAAAAGACCTTGTGCACCTGGGCCTTTTTCCCAAGTACCGCGGGACACGTGAAACCCCGTGGGAATCCGCGAGGACCACCTCGTAAGGCTAAATACCCTCAAGCGACCGATAGCGCACTAGTACCGCGAGGGAAAGGTGAAAAGCACCCCGGGAGGGGAGTGAAACAGAACCTGAAACCGTATGCCTACAAGCAGTCAGAGCGCGTTTAAGGCGTGATGGCGTACTTTTTGTAGAACGGGCCGGCGAGTTACTGTTGCAGGCGAGGTTAAGTCCGTGTAGGACGGAGCCGTAGCGAAAGCGAGTCTTAACAGGGCGTGCAAGTCTGCGGCAGTAGACCCGAAACCGAGTGACCTACCCATGTCCAGGGTGAAGCTTCAGTAAAGTGCAGTGGAGGCCCGAACCGACTGTCGTTGAAAAGGCAGCGGATGAGGTGTGGGTAGCGGTGAAATGCCAATCGAACTCGGAAATAGCTGGTTCTCCTCGAAATAGCTCTAGGGCTAGCCTCGCGTGAAGAGTGCCGGGGGTAGAGCACTGGTTGGGCTAGGGGCCTTCACCGGTTACCGAACCCATTCAAACTCCGAATACCGGCCACTTGGTGCGCGGGAGTCAGACTACGGGTGCTAAGATTCGTGGTCGAGAGGGAAACAACCCAGACCGTCAGCTAAGGTCCCGAAAATAGGCTAAGTGGAAAAGGATGTGGAGCTGCACAGACAGCCAGGATGTTGGCTTAGAAGCAGCCACCATTTAAAGAGTTCGTAATAGATCACTGGTCTAGCGGCTCTGCGCCGAAAATGTAACGGGGCTAAGCCTATTACCGAAGCTGCGGATTGGGAAGTGAGAGGTGAGAGGTTAGAAGTGAGTGAGGGAAAGATCACCAGTTTTGAGGACCTTATAGTGTACCAGACGGGTTACCGGCTGGCGCTGGAGGTTCACAGGCTGACGCAGGATTTTCCCATCGAAGAAAGATACGAGTCGGGACAACAGCTAAGGAAAGCGGCGGCATCCATTCCTGCGAATATCGCGGAAGATACGGCCGGAAGAACTCCAAGGCAGAGTTCAGACACTTTCTTCGCAACGCTCTTGGTTCAAGCAACGAGATGAGAGTATTGCTGAGCCTGGCACGCGACCTCGGCTATCACCAGAATGCGGTGATGATCGAAGAATACGACGTGTTGGGCAAACAGATATACCGTCTCATTGAGAGCTGGAGCTAAAGACTACTCACATCCGACTTCTCACATCTCACTTCCCACTGGTAGAGGAGCGTTCTCACCGGGTCGAAGCCATACCGTGAGGAGTGGTGGACCGGTGGGAAGTGAGAATGCCGGCATAAGTAAGCGACAAGACGGGTGAGAATCCCGTCCGCCGAAAGCCTAAGGTTTCCTGGGGAAGGCTCGTCCGCCCAGGGTAAGTCGGGACCTAAGGCGAGGCCGAAGGGCGTAGTCGATGGACAAACGGTGGAGATTCCGTTACCACCAACGGCCGTTTGAGGATGGAGTGACGCGGAAGGCTAGGTTGAGCGCGCGGCTGGAAAAGCGCGTCCAAGCCCGTAGGGTGCAAGGCAGGCAAAACCGTCTTGCGTAAACCTGAGAGGTGACGGGGAGGGAAAACGAGTACCGAAGCAACCGACGCCAGGCCGCCGAGAAAAGCTTCTAACGAGGCTGGTTGGTGCCCGTACCGCAAACCGACACAGGTAGGCGGGAAGAGAATTCTCAGGCGTGCGAGAGAACCCTTGTTAAGGAACTCGGCAAAATGACCCCGTAACTTCGGGAGAAGGGGTGCCCCGGCAGCGTAAAGTATTTTACATACGGAGCGCGAGGGGGCCGCAGAGAAGAGGCCCAGGCGACTGTTTACCAAAAACACAGGTCCCTGCCAAATCGCAAGATGACGTATAGGGGCTGACACCTGCCCAGTGCCGGAAGGTTAAGGGGAAGGCTCAGCGCGCAAGCGTGAAGGTCTGAACCGAAGCCCCGGTAAACGGCGGCCGTAACTATAACGGTCCTAAGGTAGCGAAATTCCTTGTCGGGTAAGTTCCGACCCGCACGAAAGGTGTAACGATCTGGGCGCTGTCTCAACAAGGGGCTCGGTGAAATTGTAGTACCGGTAAAGATGCCGGTTACCCGCAGTAGGACAGAAAGACCCCGTGGAGCTTTACTGTAACCTGATATTGGATTTTGGTATTGTATGTACAGGATAGGTGGGAGGCGTGGAAGGTAGGGCGCCAGCCTTACCGGAGCCGGCGGTGGGATACCACCCTTATGGTACTGGAATTCTAACCTTGGGCCCTGAAGCGGGTTTGGGGACAGTGTCAGGCGGGCAGTTTGACTGGGGCGGTCGCCTCCCAAAGCGTAACGGAGGCGCCCAAAGGTACCCTCAGCGCGGATGGAAATCGCGCCAAAGAGTGCAAAGGCACAAGGGTGCTTGACAGCGAGACGGACAGGTCGAGCTGGTGCGAAAGCAGGGCTTAGTGATCCGGCGGTTCTGCGTGGAAGGGCCGTCGCTCAGCGGATAAAAGCTACCCCGGGGATAACAGGCTTATCTCCCCCAAGAGTCCACATCGACGGGGAGGTTTGGCACCTCGATGTCGGCTCATCGCATCCTGGAGCTGGAGCAGGTTCCAAGGGTTGGGCTGTTCGCCCATTAAAGCGGTACGTGAGCTGGGTTCAGAACGTCGTGAGACAGTTCGGTCCCTATCCACTGCGGGCGCAGGAAACTTGCGAGGATCCGTCCCTAGTACGAGAGGACCGGGATGGACGCACCGCTGGTGCACCAGTTGTCGTGCCAACGGCACAGCTGGGTAGCTATGTGCGGCCGGGATAAGCGCTGAAAGCATCTAAGCGCGAAACCCCCCTCCAGATGAGGTTTCCCATCGCGTTAAGCGGGTAAGACCCCTGGTAGACGACCAGGTAGATAGGCCGGGCGTGCAAGCTGGGCAACCAGTTGAGCGGACCGGTACTAATCGGTCGAGGGCTTGACTCGTCCTACTTACGCTGTGCAGTTTTGAGAGAACAAGTGGGAAGTGAGAAGTGAGAGGTCAGAGGTTAGAACATAGGAAAGAAATCGGCAAGCCGATTTCAACCTTAAGGACCCGCGACCGGCATCCCACATCCCACCTCACAGATTTCCGGTGGCAATGGCGGAGGGGGTACACCCGTTCCCATCCCGAACACGGCAGTTAAGCCCTCCAGCGCCGATGGTACTGGG
>NZ_JBQXEZ010000045.1:0-2602 GCF_052618305.1 Desulforudis sp. DRI-14
GTCGCCCCGGGCTCAGCAAGTCTTAATATAGCATGCCCCCTCTAATAGTGTCAACTTACGCTATCGACAAAAAGCCGGCAATAAGGTGCTGATGCGCGTTCCCTTTAACTAGTCCGTCCGATTGTTCTTCGGCACAAGACGCGTTAATCAACCAGCGTTACCCGCGTTCCGGGCGAGAGGTCCGGGTTTAAAAAATCCATGGGATCGGTGCTTAAAACTCTATCGATAACGGCCACGTCGGTGCCGTGACGCTTAACGAGCACGGGAACCGAATCGACCAACACTTCTTCGTACCGGGGCACTTCCTCCTTTTCGTCGTGCAGGCAGCTTTCTACGTCCAGAACGGTATAGAGGATCACTGGATGGGCACCCCCTTTTCCGGTTTCTTCTTGGCTTCCTGTTCATCAATCAGGATCTTAAGCTTGGCAAGGGCATCCGATATGCCGCCGACCTGGTCGATAAGCCCGTGTTCCACGGCCTCCCTCCCTATGAGTACCGTCCCGATATCGCGTGCCAGTTCACCGGTACGGAACATCAGCTCCCGGAAGCGCTCCTCCGAAATATTGGAGTGTTTGACGACAAAACGCACGACCCTGTCCTGCATTTTTTCGAGGTATTCAAAGGTCTGCGGAACGGTCAGGATCTGGCCCGTGATACGGATGGGGTGGATGGTCATGCTGGCCGTCTCGGCGATAAAGGAATAATTGGCGGCCACCGCGACCGGCACGCCGATGGAGTGCCCGCCGCCCAAAACGAGAGAGACCGTCGGCTTGGAAAGCGACGAAATCATTTCAGCCATGGCCAGGCCGGCTTCAACGTCACCCCCGACCGTATTCAGGACAATGAGAACTCCTTCAATTCCAGGGTTTTGCTCTATGGCTACGAGCTGGGGAAGTATGTGCTCGTATTTGGTCGTCTTGTTCTGCTGCGGCAGAACCATGTGACCTTCTACCTGGCCGACGATGACCAGCGTGTGAATGTTGGTCTTCGCTCCGGGAACAGCCGTCACGCCGAGTTCCCTGATGGCCCGCATGCGCCGGCGGGTCGGCGATTCGGCGGGTGCGGCGGGTTCGGGCACCGGTTCCGGCTCAGCAGCAGGTTCGTCCGGTATTTCGTTTCCGTTGAAAGACACATAATAGCCCGGATAGCCGTGGTAGCGGTTAGGCACGGGTATTCCTCCCCGTAAATTTCGTTATTTTTAGTATGCTTCCGTCCGGCTTGATCTAACCAATTTATACCCTCGCCGGATACATTCCGGCTGCAGAAACTCCTTTGCGTTTTGAACGTGCCTTGGCGCAAGGTGCTTCTTGTGTTAGCCTATGGGTGGGGGCGATGCCCCGGCGGTTAGTCTCTCAGACGTTGAGGAGGGGTATGCGTGCAAGGTCGGGAAATAAGGAAAGGATTCTTTTTAGCGCTGATGATATTTACGCTGGCCATTATCGGAGGCGTGATCTTCGCCGAGGAGGTCGGGCCCTACCTGCAGCCATCGGTTGAAGGACTTAAGTCGATTGTGGCACAAAGCAAAGAGCTGGCTCCCGAGGCTCAGAACGTGGCGCTTGCCGTGACCATCTTCCTTAAAAACACCTCGGTGGCCCTGATCCTTATCGCCGGGGGCCATCTTTTGCTGGGCATCCCGGTCTTCTTTATTCTGCTCAGCAACGGGCTCCTGATAGGCTTCTTCGCCACCGTTCTGAACGCGAAAGGCGTCAGCCCCCTGGCTTTTGCCACCGGGCTTCTGCCACACGGCATCTTCGAACTGCCGGCCCTTTTATTGGCCGCGGGCTACGCCCTGGCCGTGGTCTTGCGGCGTTTCAGGCGGCGGCAGGGCCCGCCCTTCGGCGCGAAGATGCGTTATCTGGCGGGGGTGATCATCCCCTTGCTGGCCGTAGCGGCCGTCATCGAGGTCTACGTCTCTCCGCGGGTAATGGGCCTGTTCCTGACACCCTCGCCTTAAATGGCATTCCCGAACGACCCGGCACTCAACTCGAAGATCCATTACATTTAAAGCTAATTGTTAGTCTTCGAGACGCCGATTTAGACCGATCTATAACTCGCTGCCATCAGTTGAGTGCCGGAGATTCCTACTATTGACTACTTACATCCGACTATTGACTACTTACATCCGAAATAGGGCCTCAAGGCCCTATTTCGTTATCGGCATATTTCCCGCCGCCCCGATCCATGCTAGGGCTGAGGTGATGGATTAATGAGCCGCAAAAAAGACAACGAGGCGCTCCGTACCCTGCGCCAGCTGGATGAGGTGCGCTGGGAATCGAATAAGGAACTGGGGATTACGGACGCCAACCGGTACGTAGACGGTGTGGCCCTGCGGCCCGATATGGGCGTGAAAGGCGACGATTCGAAGGATCTCGTCAAAGCGGGCGAGGAAACCATCCGGAAAGAAGGATTGAGAAAAACCTTGGCCAACCTCGAAAAGGATGTCCGAAGCCGGAAGTCAGAAGTTTGACCAGGAGACATTCCTAATGCTTAATCCTTAATTGTCAGGTAACAGGACATCGTTAACAGTTTTTATCAATAACATCGTTGAACATGTTTAGCATTAGCTCGATAATAGCCCTTGCTGTTCGGGTCTGGGTTTATC
>NZ_JBQXEZ010000046.1:0-2375 GCF_052618305.1 Desulforudis sp. DRI-14
GGCAGGGGCCAACCGTCAGGCGGGGTGATGGTCGGGAAACCGGTGATCAGAGGAACGCGGTTGTCCATGTCACCGACCTGGCGCAGGCGGCGCTGCTGGCAGGGCGGCCGTCGGCGGTGTACAACCTGGGCAACGAGCGGGGGCACTCGGTACGGGAAGTGATCGCGACGGCGCGGCGGGCGGGGGACCCGGCGGTGCCGGCGGCCGGTTCGGCGAGGATCAGGCGGGAGCCGGGCGGGCGCCGTGCTGCGGGGACCTGGAGACCATCATCCGCACGGCCTGGGAATGGCATGTGCGCCACCCGGAGGGGTACGGGGGGTTACAAGATTTCTGATAGGAGTTCTTCCGTCTCCCGCCAGAAGCTCAGTAAGGTGGGCATCTCTCCCGGGGTGGGCTGGTGTATCCCGGGGTCTTCGAACGGGTGACGGTGCCAGTTGCCGCCAAGCAGGTCTCTGCCGTATATCCTTTGGTTACCAAGGACGAGGGCGAAGCTCGTTGTGTTGAACCGATCGTTGCGGTATACCTGTACGAAAAGGTCGGGGCGGATAAAGATCCTCGCCTTCAGGGTGTACCGGCCGTGATCAATTACGAGCACACTGTCCGCTACCCCGGACTTACGGATTGTATCCAACTCACGTAACAGGGAATCTACGCTACTCACCGGACGCCAGCTTCTCCAGTTCTTCGCGCAACTCAGCCGAACGGGTTACGGCCAGTTCCCAATCAAAGTAGTCCTGTTCCACTTCCCAGGAAGCCTCGCGCATGAATTCGGATGTCCTGAAGGCGGCTAGGTCCATCTGGTATTTTTGTTCGAATTTCTGCTGCATAAAACTATACTTACGTATTTCACTCCGCAGTCTTTCAACGACAATCCTTCGAAGGCTTTCCCCGGGGCTCCCGGCGGGCTCGACTTTTCCGATTACGTCCAGCAAGTCCCTATTAATCTCTAACGACATCCAAAGCGCTCCTCTCATTGCGGACCGGCATGGTTTGCCAAACATAACGTATCGACTATCTTACAACCAGTATAACCGGTTTGAGACAGACTGTGAACTCCTGCTTATGTACAGGGGTTTTCAACGCCGACTTAGTATTGTATTGCCTTTTGCGGCTATCGTACCATCGAACGGGTAGACCGGCCCGCGGCGGGCGGGGGACCCGGCGGTGCCGGCGGCGGGTTCGGCGAAGATTAAGGCTGATCGTGCCAGGCACTAACTTATCAACTTATCATTGAAAGTAGAAGAGGCCTCCTGCTAGAATGGTGGCAGGAGGTTTTGCTTGTGGGCAGGAAACCACGGGTGGAGTATGAAGGAGCGGTTTATCACGTCATCCAGCGGGGGAATAACCGGGAACACATCTTTAAGAATGACGAGGACAAGTCTTACCTGCTGAAGCGTATCGAGGACTGCAAACAGAAAATGGGATTTAATCTTTTGGGGTATGTGGTGATGGGCAATCACTATCACCTGATCTTACGGACGGGCAGCAGGCCTTTGAGTATGATTATGCACGCGATCAACGGCTCCTACAGCCGGCATTACAACTGGAAGTATGACCGTTCGGGGCATGTCTTTCAGGGGCGGTATAAAGCGATTCCTATTTTCGATGACCGCTATCTGCTGGCGGTACTGAGATACGTACACCGGAACCCGGAGAGAGCGGGGATATGCCAGCAGGCCTCGGACTATCCGTATAGCAGCGACATTCATTACCGTAAGAACCAGGGATGGTTTGTCGATATCGATATCATTTTGGGTATTCTCTCACAGGAAAAGCGCGACGCGCTAAGGAAGTATGAACTGTTGATGGACGAAGAGGACGATACCGACTATGACAACGACGGTCCGGCTCTCGTAGAGGATTTTATGCCGTTTCCACAACCTGAACCGCAAACGGGGAACCGGGCAAGGAAAAGCCTTGACGAGATACTGGCTGATACCGGCGTTAGCCCAGCCGACTTTAGATTAATTAAGGAAGGTTCGAGGAAGAGGCACTTGACACCATACAAGATACTTTATGCCAAAGAGGCGATCCGGCAAGAGTACTCGTTAAAGGAAATCGGCAGCAATATCTCACTTTCTGATGCGGCCATCTTCAAGCTGGTTAACGAGGTGCGAAAAGACTCTGGCAAAGCATGCAGGCCGCCGGCTGAACAGGGACACTCGGTGCGGGAAGTGATCGCAACGGCGCGGCGGGTGACCCAGCACTCAACGGGAAGGGGCGCGGGATAGGCGGAACCAATTCCGGGAGGCGCGAAGAGGCAGGGTTGATTCTCTTGGCACGGCTCTTCGAGTTGAGTGCTGGCCCGGGAGTGGCATGCGCGGCACCCGGAGGGGTACGGCGACTGACAGGAGGCTTATGTTGAACGGCAGGCG
>NZ_JBQXEZ010000047.1:0-2340 GCF_052618305.1 Desulforudis sp. DRI-14
ATGCACGGGTCGAAGGAGCGGACCACGCGCACGAGTTCGATCGGCTGGTTCGGGTCTTTCACCGGGGTGCCGACCAGGGCTTGCTCCAGCGGGCCCATGACGCCGTTGTCGTCACGCGGGCAGATGTTCCAGGTGCTGGGCACGACGGCCTGGTAGTTGTGGATAACGTGGTCCTTGATCTCGATCCAGTGGCCGAGCGCGCCGCGCGGGGCCTCGGTGAGGCCCTGCCCCCTGGCTTCCTTGGGAATGTCGTGCGGGGTGAAGCAGGGCTGGCCGGGCTCAAGCTGGGCGGCCCATTCTTTCATGGCGTGGGCGACGAGGGAGCACTCGACAGCGCGGGCGTAATGCCGGCCGAGGACGGAGAAGGCTTTGTCGCCCAGGCCCAGGGTACCGGGTTCTTTGTTGACCCACATGCGCGCCAGCGGACCGACTTCGTGCGGCAGGTCGGCGTAACGCGGGGCTTTAAGCCAGGAGTAGGCGCCGGATTTGTGAGGCTCGGGCACGGTCATGCCCTCGCTGGGATGCCGCTTGGAGGTCTTGGACTCGAAACGGGAGTACATGACATGCTCGGTAACTTCTTGGGGGTCGACGGGCGCCCACTCGCCGTTGGTGTAACGGCCGCGCTTGATGAACTGCTGCTGGCCGTCAAGGTCCTTTTCGTCGGTGAGGGGGAAGACGCCCCAGACTAAGAGGTTTTTGCAGCCGGCGCCGATGCCGAACCAGTCGTCGTAAATGCCGGCGACAGCAAGGACGTCGGGGATGTAGACGTTGTCGACGAAGGCGATGAGTTCGTCCAGGAGTTTGACGAACTGGTCGACTTTTTCGGCGGTGACGAGGGAGGTGACGCCGCCGGGAATGAAGACGGTGGTGTGCGGCGCCTTGGCGCCGAAGACGGCCAGGAGCTGGTGCGCTTTTTTGCGCATGTCCAGAGCCTGGATGTAGTGGCCGACGGCCATGTCGTTAACGTCCTTGGGCAGCCGGTAATCCCCTTCGTAACGGGGGATGAAGGGCGCGGTGTCGGGGCCCTTGACGTAGTCCAAGGCCGCGAGGTGGTAGAAGTGCAGGATGTGCGACTGGACGTAGTTGGCCGCCTGAATGAGGTTTCTCAAGATGCGCCCGTTTTTGGGCGGCAGGATGCCGAAGGCGTCGTCTAGGTTTAGCACCGAACTGATGCCGTGGGAGATGGGTCAGACGCCGCAGATGCGCTGCATGATGTGCTGGGCGTCACGCGGGTCGCGGCCCCGCAGGATCATCTCCAGGCCCCGGAAGAGGGTGCCGGAGGCTTTGGCGTCGATGACTTTACCGTTTTCGACTTCAACTTCGATGCCCAGGTGACCCTCGATTCTGGTTACGGGATCGACAAGGATTTTCTGTGCCATTTAATGTTCCACCCCCTTACTTGGTAAAAGCTTCGAGTTTGCCCTTGACAGGCATCCAGCCGTAAAGCGGGCTGACGTCGTCGGGAAACTCGGGCTCGGAACAGGCCTGACAGGGCGCCCCGGCATCGATGCACCAGTTGGTCCCGCCGTTCCACTTGCGCTTGGGGCAGTCGCTCATGGCGATGAAGCCCTTGCAGCCCAAAAGGGCTAAACAGCCTTCCTGCCCGGGCTGGAGGGCGAACTGGTTGGCCTCGAACATGGGCCGCCGCGGACAGTTGTCGTGAATGGGCATCGGGTAGAACATTTTGGGCCGGTTGTATTTGTCCAGCTCAGGCAGTTCGCCGTAGGTGAGGACGTAGACGACGGTGCCCAGGAAGTGGTCGGGGTGCATGGGGCAGTTGCCGATGTTGATGACCGGCTTGTTTTTGACGACGTGGGAAACACCGACGACGCTGGTCGGGTTGGGCCGGGCCGCCGGAATGCCGCCGAAGGAGGCGCAGGAACCGGCGGCGATAACGGCCTTGGCGGCTTCGCCCATTTTGGCGACGGCGTCAAGGATGGTAAGGTGTTTGCCGTTTTTCTCGGCGATGGTGCAGTAGTGACCCTTTTCGCCCAGGGGAATGCCGCCTTCGACGACGAGGAAGAAGTTGTCGCGGTGTTTGGCGGCGACTTCTTCGAGAACGTGGACGACGTCGTGACCGGAAGCGGCGGATACGTTAGGATGATAACGGAGACTGATGACGTCCAAAAGGACTTTTTCGATCGGCGGTTCGACGCTGTTTAAAAGCGATACGGAACAGCCGGTGCAACTGGCCCCCTGCAGCCAGATGACGGGGGGCTTGCCGTCTGCCATTTCGGCCAGCGCGTCTGTGATCTGCGGCCCGAGCAGAGACATGAGGCTCAGACCCGCGGTCGAAGCGGCACACGCTTGGATAAACTCTCGCCGTGAAAGTTTTCTCAT